>NZ_JAWJTF010000022.1:36859-46252 GCF_048836525.1 Nostoc sp. CALU 546 | reverse complement strand
GGGTTATGAAGCCCGCAGCGAAGCTATTTCTAGCTTAAGTTGACACCAATGCACCAATGACCAATGACTAATGACCGTCTCAGTCATAGCCTAAATACCTGAAAATTGCTGTCAAAAATTAAGCAGGAACACACTAAATGTTGTGTTCCTGCTCAACATGAAAATTAGGCTTTATTGTCAAAGTCATTTCAAGAGGCACAAACGGCACTGGGAGAGTGTAATCCTAGATGCCCTGCTTCTATTTTTTCAACATTAGTAACTCTTGCAAGAGATTTATGGTTGAGTCGCTGAACTCTTAGTAAAGATCTTCTTCTTTGTGAGTTTCGATTGTTACGTCAGAGGTTGGGTAGGCAACACAAGTCAGTACATATCCCTTTTCGATTTGTTCATCATCTAAGAATGATTGGTCGCCCTGATCGACACTACCTGATACGATTTTACCTGCACAGGTCGAACAAGCACCAGCGCGGCAAGAGTAAGGCAAGTCAAGACCAGCTTCTTCAGCAGCGTCCAGAATATAGGTATCGTCATCAACGTCAAGTGTCTTATTTAGTCCTTCGGCCTCGTTGATTAGTGTCACTTTATAAGTTGGCATTGAGTAATCCTCTCTTTTGCAAACGGCAGTATAAGTTATTTTAAGGCAAAGGTCACGGCTGTTCTGTGGAATTAGCCGCTAGTTCAAATTTGCTTCAATTCTGATACTACGAGAAAAATTAAACGATGTAACTGGAAATTGAACCCGATTAGTAATGAAATTTAGTTGCTTAATCCCGATAAGTTTTATTTATATTATTTCATGCCCTAGTGAGGTTGTGATTAGTAAAAATTATCTTATGGAGAATAAAACATGAATAAGATTAATATTACCTATGTTTTTTAGGATTTACGCAAAAGAGATCCTCCAACTCCCTAAAAAAAAGGGGGCTTTTCTTTTGAAGTTTTCTCTTTTGAACACACGTACTTCTGCCTAGTTTCAAATACCTTGAGGCGTTAGGAGGAATGTTGTAGAGTCTAGACTGGTGAATTCATTAGATTCCCCATGAAGAGAGAATCTCACCACTATAAACGTGGGAGACTCAAAAACAGAACTAGTGAGGATCATGTATAATTCAGGAGCAGCTTTGGAAAAAGCAATAGTGCGTGTAGGTTTGGTAGGTACTGGTTATGCGGCAAAGTTTCGAGCTGAAGCGTTGCTTAATGATGAGCGATCGCATTTAGTCGCAGTTGTTGGTCATATCCCAGAAAAAACGGAAGCCTTTGCCAGAGAATACCAGATTGAAGCGTTGAGTTCTTGGCAAGAGCTAGTAGAGCGGGAAGATATAGACCTAGTAGCGATCTCCACCATTAATCGAGATCATGGTGCGATCGCTCGTGCAGCACTTACCAACGGTAAAGATGTGATTGTAGAGTATCCTCTTTCGTTGGATGTAGTCGAAGCCGAAGAACTGATTGCCTTAGCCAAAGCACAACAAAAACTTTTGCACGTGGAACACCTAGAACTTTTGGGTGGTTTGCATCAAGCCTTGAAGCAAAACTTAGACAAAATTGGTGAAGTTTTTTATGTTCGCTACAGCACCATCAATCCTCAAAATCCTGCACCCCGCAAATGGACTTATAACCACGAGATGTTCGGTTTTCCCTTAATTGGGGCGCTGTCTCGCCTACATCGTCTCACCGATTTGTTTGGTACAGTATTTACTGTTAACTGTCACCAGCGATATTGGGAAATAGAACCGGAATACTACCAAACCTGTTTCTGCACTAGTGAACTGTGCTTTAACAGCGGACTTTTAGCCCAAGTAGTCTATGGTAAAGGCGAAAGTATTTGGCAATCAGAACGTAAGTTTGAAGTTCACGGTGAAAAAGGTGGTTTAATTTTTGATGGTGACACCGGAATTTTCATCCAGCCAGGGGAAACAACAGCTATAGAGGTTGGCCCTCGTCGGGGTTTGTTTGCTAAAGACACGAATATGGTATTAGATCATCTTTTTGATGGGACTCCTTTGTACGTTACCCCAGAGGAGAGCTTATATACCCTAAAGGTTGCTGATGCTGCACAAAGAGCAGCACAAACAGGGTTAACTATGTTTATGAAAAATACTCCAGATAAAAGTTAATGAAAACCGAGTTAATTGTTATTTTATCCCAACGAGAATTAGACAAAATGCGTCAAGCTGGGCGTTTAGCAGCCAAACTTCTCCAGCATTTGGAACCGTTTGTGAAGCCAGGGGTTAGCACTTTGGAACTAAACGATGAAGCCGAACGTTGGACGCAAGCGCATGGAGCAAAAAGCGCACCTCTTGGCTATAAGGGTTATCCCAAGTCGATTTGTACAAGTGTAAATGAGGTAATTTGTCACGGCATTCCCAACGCCAAGCAAATTCTCAAAGATGGTGACATCATTAATATTGATGTAACGCCGATTGTTGAGGGGTATCACGGCGATACATCCAAGACATTCTTTGTTGGTACTCCTTCCCCAACAACGAGAAAGCTGGTAGAGGTGACAGAGGAGTGTTTGCGTCTGGGTATTGCTGAAGTTAAACCTGGGGGACGCATTGGCGACATTGGTGCAGCCATTCAAGAATATGCTGAAGCACAAGGCTTTTCTGTAGTGCGAGATTTTGTTGGCCACGGTATCAGTAATATTTTCCATACTGCGCCGGATGTTCCCCACTATGGGACACGCGGTAAAGGCAAGCGCCTCAGACCAGGAATGGTTTTTACTATTGAGCCAATGATTAACGAAGGTACTTACGAAGTCGAAGTTCTCAGCGATAAGTGGACTGCGGTAACGCGCGATCGCAAGCTTTCTGCTCAATGTGAGCATACCTTAGCTGTAACTGAAGACGGCGTTGAAATCCTCACCCTACCTGAAGGTGTGAATTACTAAACTGGTAGATTTTTCTACTCCTTGATTATGTTCATTAAACTGCTCAAAGGTTATCCTCCTCGCTATGCCACTTCGGATATTTTTGATGTCCGTAACCGTGGTAATGAGTTATATAACGTACTCCAAATTTTGAAGCGTATTAGTTAATTGACTTTTGCCTAATTAAGGCTAGTTAAAATAATTAAGAGCAGTATTGCTGCTCTAGTTCTGAACCTGGAAGGATAAATCTCGATGGTTTCAGCCACTCTTAATACAGGTACTCTTAGCTATGAGGCATTCGTTGCTGGCTATCTGGATGATGTATGCTACGAGTTAATCGACGGAGAACTAATCGACTTGGAACCCACAGGACTTCATGAACAGGTAGCTGGGTTAATTAATCGTAAGCTCAACGTAGCAATTGATCTGCTCAATTTGCCTTGGTTTATTCCCATGAAATGTCTGATTAAACCATTAGGTCAAAATTCAGCCTTTAGACCCGATGTTGTGATTCTTGATCAGACGGGTTTGGCGAATGAGCAATTATGGAGAACTGAACCAGTAATTACACTAGGCAAGTCTGTTAAATTGGTCGTGGAGGTTGTCAGTACCAATTGGCAGAATGACTATGCCCGGAAAGTGGAAGACTACGAAGCTTTAGGTATTGGGGAGTATTGGATCGCAGATTATCTAGGGCTAGGAGGCAAACGCTACATCGGCTTATCCAAGCAACCTGTAATCACAATTTATCAATTAGTCGATGGAACTTATCAAGGACAACAGTTTAGGGGAACAGAACGCCTCATCTCCCAAACATTTCCAGACCTGAATTTGACCGCAGAACAGATATTTATTGCGGGTCGGTAGAGTTAGAGATTAGGGAACACGTAGCACTCTCTGGAGAACTGTGTTTTACTCCTGAATTCTGAATTCTGTTGTAACTATCTTCCCAACTTATTGGGAATACCTTCACAACCACCAGGAATAGTACCTCTGGTTTTTTCGCCACCCCAACTGCAACAGTAGTGACGTGTAGACTCAGACATCCTTTGTACATTGCTGAAATCAGCATTTTCCACCACAGCACCAGTTTGTTCCCCGGTTTCATAATCTGGTGGTTCAGTGCGACTGCGGGGTGATGCTTTATCCACTACACCATAGAATAGGCGAATCCCGTTCAGGTCAGCATCGCTAAGATTAGCACTATATAAAATTGTGCGAGAAAGATTGGCTTTTACTAAATCACAACCGACCAGATTAGCGCGGACAAGATTAGCTTCGCTCAGATCAGTCCAACGCAAATCAGTACCAGAAAGGTCTGCTGCGGCTAACATTACGCCTAAATCAATGACGCGCACACCTTCTAAGCGGTCTTCTGCATATCCGCCACTTCCGTTGAAAATGGCTCGGCCTAATCGACCATCGCGTTTTAGAGGTGAGAGCAACTTGGAACGTGAGAGAAAACGGAGAATTTTCGCTTTCCCACTAGCATCGACACTACTTAAAATTGCCGCAGTGCGTCCTTCAGCGATCGCTCTTTCTTGGGGCCAATCTTCTAATAATCCTTCTTCATCTAATACCAAGTCGGAAACACCTTGGAAATAAGAATCAATTGTCTGTTGCTGGGTAATAATATTTTGCTGAACCGTCAGCATATTTTGCTGAATTGTCAAGTCTTTGGAAATGACATATTGTCGCCATGCTACGTAAACGGCGATGATAGCGATGAGAATTTGCCCCAAAGCGCCAAACCATTCTGCTAGGCTACCAGCAATGTCCCAGTTAATTTTGCGTCCTAAAACAAGCAAGCGATCGCCTACACCTGTAAATTTGATCAAGCCGATAATCGCTACTATTAGTCCTAAAAAGGCAACAAACAGGGTGCGTTCTTGGGGTGAAAACCACTCGTTTAAAACTTCTTGCAACCAAGGCAATAATATCGCGAGGGATAACAGCAAAGCTATCAGCGTTCCGATAATGCCAACGATCCAGTTATTAAGGATAACTCCAACAAGGGTGATGGCGATCGCGATTAGAGTAATCAGCAATGCCCTCGGCTTAACTGTAAATTGCTTGGTAATGGGTTGCTTGAAGTCAGAACGGGCTTGTTGTTGTAAATGCGGAGATTTTAAAGACGCGATCGCCGCTAATGCTTGTTGTGTCGCTAGTGCTTCTGAGTTTAGGTTTTTCTCCGTTGCACCACCGTCAAAGTCATCTGGCTGCAAATCGTTTTCGGGGGCTGGTTCTGGGGTTGGTAGATTAGAGGAATTAGATTCAATCGTCATGTTTTCTATTTTGCCCCCTCAATCCACGTTATGCAGCGTTCCGACCGTAGTAAATTGTTAAAAAACAGGCTAAAAATTATTCTGCTTGTCCTTCTGGCAACTACCACTATTGCCCTGACAGTCATTGCTAGAGCAGTTGCTCACCTGAATTTAACAGCCTGGAGCGATCGCAATTTGCATATTCTGCCATAGAAAGTAATTTAATTGGAGCGATCGCTTTATTCTGCTTACTCCTTTGAGGTGAATGAGTATTCGTGCCAATCACAAATGGGGCAATACCCAATCGCTTGATAAATATGATTGGCTGTGGGATTGGCTAAATCTGCTATGAGGAAACAATGGCGGCATCCCTGGTCTAGCAGTTTTTGGCTTAACGCTGTGACACAGGCAGTAGCATATCCTTTGCGACGATACTCTGGTGGTGTATAAGCTAAATTGATTCGACCAATTGTAGGTAACACTTGTTTACTAGACGCAACTGAAACTGGAGTGCTATCAACCCAAAAATAAGTATTCTGCTGTTTCAATCGATTATCTACTTGGTGTTCGACATCCTCGCTCACCGCCTCATCTATCTCAGATAAAAATGCAGAAAGCCACTTGATCAAAAGAGAGCGATCGCTTTCAGTTGCCAGTCTAAGATATCCTCTGGCCGTTGAGACTCTTTGCACTGCCGTTAATTGGTAAATTTTCATTACCACCGACCGTTGATAGAATTGTCCTGTCAGCGCTTGCCAAATCTGCGAGAATATTTCTGCCTCTTTAACCAGTCCCATGCTTCCTGGCAGTTGCTCTTGACGCAAATCTTGAGCAATCAACCGCAAGGCATCCATATTCTGGGCTTTGGATAGGATCAATTTTTGGGGTGGGGTGCGAATGGCAACAGCTACAATCTCCCCACTTGTTTGGACAATTGCTAAATAAGGCTTACCCAGATAACGTTCTGGGTTATGCAACAAGGTATGCAAAATACTGAGCAAAACATTATTTTCTACCTGATGCTGGAGTAAGTAAGCCTGAGTGTAGTGCCAGAATTCCTGAATGTTGTCGAATCTATTTAGTTGCATGATTAGCCTTCCTCACTAACCATTACTATCAAATAATAAAAATAATATATTGTGGGGTGGGCATCTTGCTCGCCCTGATTAATTAAGCGTGCAAGATATCCACCCCACAAAATTGAGTAATTTATTTGTTGGAATTCCCAGTCCTTTGCCCTCAATTAAGGTGCAAGGGCATTACCGCGAATTAGGCTACCAATGGTTTTGGCAGTAATTTTCAGTTGGGTGATGGGATTAGCTGGGACAACCGTCTTATACAGATAGCTATCGAATGTTAGCCGCTGCACATCGAGGTCATCACACATTTCCACAAACGCCTCACGGGTAGCATCGGAACGATAAAACACGGTTTGCAGAATGTCCAACACCTTGTAGGTGAGTCCGTATCTCTTATCCCAACGCTTCAGGTAAAGCTTGAGGTCGCCTTCTGTAGGAATCCGGCTACCACTGTTAGATGTTTCGACAATGGTTTCGGCACACATCCGCCCAGATTTAGCGGCAAAATAAATACCTTCACCAGAGGACTTAGTAACATAACCAGCAGCATCTCCCACCAAAGCGATGCGACCGACAACACGACGGGGACGGGGATGTTCAGGAATGGGGTGGGCTTCGACTTTGATGATTTTACCGCCTGCTAGCTTCTCGGAAGCACGGGCGCGGATACCAGCTTGTAACTGTTTGATGCTGGCTTTATTGATGTGCATCGTGCCAGTACCGACAGCTACGTGGTCATATTTGGGGAAAACCCAAGCGTAGAAATCGGTAGAAACGTCATCACCGACATACATTTCGGCGAGGTCGTTGTAGTAGGCCATTTTGTCTTCGGGTAAGCGAATTCGCTCTTGGAAAGCGATCGCATAATTGTAATCCCCTGCGTCCATTTCTTTGGCAACGCGAGAATTAGCCCCATCGGCCCCAATAATTAGATCCACCTTCAGGGTTTTAGCAATCCCCTGTGATATACCGTCTGTATGGTCAATGTAATGGATGGTATAGGGATCAGTATTGTTTCCTGGTATATCAAGTTTATGAACAGTGGCATTAATTAAATTTGCGCCTACTTTTGCCGCGCGATCGCGCAAAAAGCCATCCAGGACTTCCCGACGGCACATTCCTATATATTCATCTTCATTTATCAGATTAATATCAACCTCGCGATTGGAAGGCGAAATCATTTTCATCTTCCGTACCCGGCGATCGATAATCTCTGGTGGTAAGTCAAATTCACTCACCATACATAGGGGAATTGCGCCCCCACAAGGCTTTGCATTGTCTAGCTTCCGCTCAAACAGGTAGGTTTCAATCCCAGAGGCTGCCAGTGTTTCAGCGGCAGATGAACCAGCAGGGCCTGACCCAATAACAGCAACCCGTAGTGTCAAAGGTCTTTCTCCCAAATCTTCACATTTACCGAGAGCATACTACCACGGTCTTTCTAGTGATTTGGCGCTTTTCCTTCAGGTTCCTGCACAAATGCAATATTCCTTAATGTTTCGATACGAAAAACGAGGTGGGGGATGGATGGCATTTATCAATGGGAATCATCACAACTCATTTAGCTTGAAGCGTAAGTTTTACCCCACCCTAACCCTCCCCTTGGAAAGGGGAGGGAACAAGATTTTCCAGTTTCCCCCCTTTACAAGGGGGGATTAAGGGGGGTAATTCGACTTGTGTGTACACTGTAGCCTTTCCAAGGGGGGATTAAGGGGGGTAATTCGACTTATGTGTACACCAGAGAGGTTAATTTCCCTACTCTCCCTTCCTTAAATACTGTGCGATCGCATTTATCAGTGGGAATCATAACAAACAGATTTACCACAGTAAATAACCAATGGCTTACCAAAATATTACAGGCTCCCTTACCCCAGCAGATATCCAAGAAATTAAAGCTGCCTTTGCGACTATCCAAGCAAAGATGCCTTTTCTCGTTACCCTGAGTGTGGAAGAACGACGCAAGTTATTTAAGATGGGCGATAAAAGCCTAGCCTTTGTCAACACTAGCCTGACTGCTGCCCAGTCTAACCGAGACATTTTACCAGCCAGCTTTGATGTAGATGAGTTTGTGCGGGATTATCAATTAGCCGCCACCCTCACCGAACTGTTGATTAAACTGCAACAACTGACAGAACAGGTAGATGATACCCTAATGGCAGTCGGCAGCGAAGCAATGGGTAGCAGTTTGACAGTTTACGATTACGTGAAGACAGCTGCTAAGAAAACTCCAGGGTTAAAAACTATTGCCGAACAGTTAGGGGAACGGTTTAAAGCTATAAAAAGTAAACCTGCTAAAGCTGCATCTGATTCATAGGCAAATATTGCCATTCGGTTTATAGCCGTTCTCGCT
The DNA here is from genome assembly GCF_048836525.1 of Nostoc sp. CALU 546. NCBI lineage: Bacteria > Bacillati > Cyanobacteriota > Cyanophyceae > Nostocales > Nostocaceae > Nostoc > Nostoc sp. CALU 546. The sequence continues at coordinate 37,690 of NZ_JAWJTF010000022.1, read as the reverse complement.
TGCGTCAAATACAAGAATTCGTAGGGGCACAGTATGCTGTGCCCCTACCGCGTATCGTGGTGTAGTGCATTCAAACAATAAGTGCTGTAGTCTTTGAACTCCGCAAATGAGTAGTTAAACCTCATTAATGAGTCTTTGATACTCGTGAGCGAGTCTTTAATACTCGCGGGAGAGTCTTTGATACTCGTCGGCGAGTCTTTGATACTCGCGGGAGAGTCTTTAATACTCGTCGGCGAGTCTTTGATACTCGTGAGCGAGTCTTTAATACTCGCGGGAGAGTCTTTGATACTCGTGAGCGAGTCTTTAACACTCGCGGGAGAGTCTTTGATACTCATCGGCGAGTCTTTAACACTCCTGAGCAAGTATTAAAGACTCTCAATCAGGAATTAGGAATTGCAAGCTTGGTATTATACCGATAGCCGCGTGTAATCTGCCGCCTTGCCCTGATTTATGCTCATAACTCCCCGCCACACCAGCAGATCGCTCTTTTTCCTTTTCTGTTTCACCCTACTGCTAACTCTCTTCCTTTCTCTACCTTGGGTAAACGCCAAAGAAAAACCTCAGCCAGAAGCATGGCAAATTAACGGTATCGTTGCTGCCCTTGATGATGAATATGACGGAGTGAAGCAACTCGCTTTTGAGAAATTCAATGAATATGATTTGCAAAATTTGCAAGCGGTGATTCAGAAACCGGAGGTAATTGCTCAGAAAGCTGCCAACATCCTCAAGAATAAATCCGTTGAGTCCGATTTTCGTTCCAGTGCAGCATTGGCATTGGGAAATCTGGGGGAGGCAGCCAAACCCTACGTCAAAGATATCCTCGACTTCCTC
>NZ_JAWJTF010000022.1:0-36621 GCF_048836525.1 Nostoc sp. CALU 546 | reverse complement strand
CCCTACGTCAAAGACATCGCTGACATCCTCAAGGAGTTAAATCCGTTGATGATTATGTTCGTTCTAGTGCAGCAGAGGCATTCGGAAATCTTGGTGAAGTTGCCAAACCCCACATCAAAGACATCGCTGACTTCCTCAAAGCTGAAATCCTTGGAGAGAATACCAATATCCCTATTATCCTTAATCGCTCCTCTATTCGTTACAGTGCAGCAGTGGCATTGGGAAATCTGGGGGATGCAACTAAACCCTACGTCAAAGATATCGCTGATATCCTCAAGGATAAAACCGTTGATCCAAGTGTTCGTTCCAGTGCAGCAGAGGCATTGGGAAATCTGGGAGAGGCAGCCAAACCCTACGTCAAAGACATCGCTGACTTCCTCAAGGATAAATCCGTTGATCTAAGTGTTCGTTCTAGTGCAGCAGTGGCATTGGGAAATCTGGGGGATGCAGCCAAACCCTACGTCAAAGACATCGCTGACATCCTCAAAGATAAATCCGTTGACGCTGAGGTTCGTTCTGATGCAGCATCAGCATTGGGAAATCTGGGAGAGGCAGCTAAACCCTACGTCAAAGACATCCTCGACTTCCTCAAGGATAAATCCGTTGATGCTAATGCTCGTTCTAGTGCAGCAGAGGCATTGGGTAAAATGGGTGAGGCAGCCAAACCCTACGTCAAAGACATCGCTGACTTCCTCAAGGATAAATCCGTTGAGTATTATGTTCGCTACAGCGCAGCATCGGCATTGGGGAAGATAGAACAACTCAACCTAAATAATATTGTTGTAATTCTGGATAGCGTCTATTACGAAGGCCAATCAGAATTTGCACAGTGGCGATTTTTAACCTATTTCCTTGGTGGCGGCACTGATGAAGTCAAAACCTTGCTCACATGGCTAGGCAGACCGAAAGCAACTCCCGATAAACTGACACACGCTGAAGGTATCAAAACACTAAATGTCTTTCGCCAAGCCTGGGAACCCAGCCAAGAACTAAACCAATTAAGAAAAGATTTAGCACAGCAAATTTCTGAAGTCGCTGCCAACAAACAAATTCTTTGGAAAGCACAAGATATTAACTTATTGCAAACTCATTACAGCAACCTCAAAAAAATTAACTCCACTCATGCCGATACACTACACTCAGTAATTAATAATCTGGAATATTGGCAGTGGTTTTTCAAAGCCAGAAACACTATCATCGCTCACATTGCCTTTTGGCTAGCCCTGATTTTTGCCTACCCCAAATTTCCCCAAATCCAAGCCATCTTCTTCTGGAACCCTTGGGTACGCCGTATTCTCGGCGTGGGCTATGTCGGCTTTCTCCTCACCTGGTTTCCCCCCTTCCGCCGCAAATTATTTGAACCCTTCAAACCTTCCCTATTAGCCGATGCCGGCTTAGATAATTTTTATGACCAATCATACTTCCCAGAATCAAAAGTCAAAGTTCCCACTTCAGGAGACATCCAGCCAATTACCGCAGCCTTACCCAGCATTCAAGGACAAATTATCTTAGAAGGTGATTCCGGCTTAGGCAAGTCGATGTTTCTCCGTCATCTCTTGCAAAACTCCCAGCGCATTGTCGTTTATCTCCCCGCCCAAAAATGTCATAAAGGCGTAATAGAAGCCATCCAAGACAAGCTACACGGCCAAGCCCAAGATGCTGGCTTCCTGAAAAACCTGATTTACAGTGGCGCGATAGATATCTGCATCGACGGACTCAACGAAGTCACCGCCGAAACACGGGCAAAAATCTGCCAGTTTGTGGAAAGCTATTTCCGGGGCAACATTATCATGACAACCCAGCCCCTAGAGTGGACACCCCCCTCAACAGCCAAAACCTACTACTTGCAGCCCCTTGAACAACAACAAATTCAAGAGTTTTTGATCTCCCGTCAGCCGCGACTCCCCCAAGATGCCAAAATTCAAGGTGCTGATTATGCCCAAGCTTGCACCAATTATTTAACAGAAGTCCTCAATAACCAGCAAGCCAAAGAAGAGTTAGATGCTGTCCGCCGAATTCTTTCCAATCCAATGGATCTAACTGTGGTAGCGCTGATGCTATCACAAGGTAAACAGCCAAACTTGTTTCGCTTGCAAGAACAGCAATACAACCTGATGGCAGCAGAATACCAGCAAGAATGGAAACAAGAATTTCCGCTCAAAAGATTCTCAGCCGCCGTCTACCAAATGCGACTCGATGACAAACAAGCCTTACCCGCAGATGAATTTCACCAAGTTGCCATGTCTTTAGAAGACGAGAAATACAAAATGGTAGTCAGCCGTCAGTGGCAAGATGAAAAAGGCGAAGCCAAGAAAGAATGGTACTTCCGTCACGATAAAATCATGGATTTCTTCTTGGTGCAGAACTTTCTGGGCGAAAGTGATGCCGCCGAAGGACTATTAGTTGATAGAATGGGCGATCCCCGTTTTCGTGGCGTTTACTTCTTGCTAGCAACCTTACTCCCATTAGACGCAGCCAAAGAACTGCGAGAAGATTTGATTCAATACGCCGCCGATACCAAAGACAATACGGTGAGTAATACCTTTGTGCAGTTGTTGCGAACTAGGTAAGTTGGCATGGAGCATTGGGAATTGGGTATTTAGTGAGTGCTGAAAAGTAGAGCCTAAATCTTGTTCATCTATAAATATCGATGTATGGTATATGTAAGACACAGTAATCCTACCAAGGATCTGTAGATTTAGTTGCAGAGGTACAGCAGCAGTGGGCATAGTAGTTGAGAACGTCTCCAAACAATTCGGGAGTTTCAAGGCAGTTGATGAGGTTAGCCTGGAAATTAAGAGTGGTTCGCTAGTTGCGTTGCTAGGGCCATCGGGATCAGGTAAATCTACGCTACTACGGTTAATTTCAGGTTTAGAAATTCCAGATAGTGGCAAAATCCTGCTGACTGGTAAGGACGCCACATACCAAAGCGTGCAACAGCGGAATATTGGATTTGTATTTCAGCACTACGCCTTATTCAAGCATCTGACTGTCAAGCAAAATATTGCCTTTGGCTTAGAAATTCGTAAAGCACAGCCAAAGAAAATTAAGGGAAAGGTAGAACAATTACTCGAATTGGTGCAATTAACTGGATTAGGCGATCGCTATCCATCACAACTTTCCGGTGGTCAAAGACAACGGGTAGCTTTAGCAAGGGCACTGGCAGTAGAACCGGAAGTATTACTGTTAGATGAACCCTTTGGCGCACTTGATGCTAAAGTCCGCAAAGACTTACGGGCATGGTTACGCCGCCTCCATGATGAGGTTCATGTTACCACGGTTTTCGTCACCCACGACCAAGAGGAAGCAATGGAAGTCTCCGATGAGGTTGTGGTCATGAATAAAGGGCGTGTAGAACAGGTGGGGACACCAGCAGAAATTTACGATAATCCTGCCACTGCATTTGTGATGAGCTTCATCGGCCCAGTGAACGTATTACCTAGCACCTCGAAGATTTTTCAAAGTAGCGGATTTGATGCACCACACCCACAAGTGTTTTTGCGTCCGCAAGATGTGATTTTTGAAAAAGTTGCTAACGGTGCTACTACAGCTGCGACAGTGAGCCGATTGATCCATTTGGGTTGGGAAATTCAAGTGGAATTAACTTTCGATGACGGGCAAGTGGTGATGGCGCATTTAACACGCGATCGCTTTAATGACTTAGAGTTAGAACCACAACAGCGAGTGTATGTGAAGCCCAAGGATGCGAAGTCTTTCCCAGTGTCTTATTCAATTTGAAGGAGGCAGGAGGCAGGAGGCAGAAGGCAGGAGGCAGGAGGCAGGAGGCAGGAGGCAGGAGGCAGGAGGCAGGAGGCAGGAGGCAGAAGGTGAATAAAACTCCATACAAGTCAAAAAGCTTTATTGCCTGTTGTCTATTGCCTATTGCCTATTGCCTATTACCTGTTGCCTATTACCTGTTGCCTATTGCCTATTGCCTATTGCCTCCCTACGCAAGTAAGTCCAAAAATCAAAGCGGATTGCTATGTATCTGAGGTAATTAACTGCCCTTGGGTAATGTATTTCCAGGGCCGGTGGTGACAATCACCAAGTTTTCTGGCTTAATTAAATCTTCAATTGCCTTTTGCATATCAGCCATAGTTACTGCTTGAATCCGCTGAGGAAATTCTCGGATTTCCGATCGCGAAAGCCCCAAAACAGCATTATCCAAAATGATGCTGGATACATTACTGGGATTGGCTAAATCCACTGGGTAGCTATTGCTAATTGAGCGTTTTGCTGTGTTAAATTCAGCCTCAGTCACGCCTTGTTCGCGTAACTGTTTAAGTAAGGCGAGAGTACTAGCGATCGCTTTTTGGGCATCAAGAGGAGCAGTTTGCATTTGAATCAAGAACGGGCCAGGATTAATTCCGGCAGCAAAACCACTATATATACCGTAAGTCAAACCCTGGCGATCGCGCACTTCCGTACCCAGGCGGCTCGATAAGGTATCACCACCCAAAATTTGATTTAGCACTAGTGCCGCATAATAACGTGGATCTTTCCGAGAAATGCCATTGTAGCCAATGTAGGTAACAGCCTCAGATTTACCTGGAATTACTTTGTTTAGACGTGTCAAAGTTTGCGGTAATGGTACGGGCTGTATTTTGAGAACAGGTGGCTTCCCTGTGGACTGCCATTTACCAAACACCTGATTCAGCAAAGCTTTTAGCTTAACTGAATCAAAGTCTCCAACTATTGCGATCGTTGTGGTATCCGGTCGGTAGTGTGTCTGATAGAAACTCAGCAAATCATCACGAGTAATGCTCTTTAAACTCTCGGCTGTAGGAAAGCTGTGGAATGGATGATTTTCGGGGTAAATTGCCTGCTGGAATACTTGCCGTCCCAATCCTCTAGGATCATCTAGCTGGACTTTCAGACTTGTCAATGCCCGTTGGCGACTCAGTTCTAACTGATCGGCTGGGAAAGTGGCATTTTCTAACACATCTGCCAGAGTTTGAATCAATATCGGCAGATTTGCTGAAAGTCCCTCACCGCTGACGTTAACTCCCTCGCGGCTAGCACTAAAGTTCAAACCTGCTCCCTTGTCTTCCAAGGTTTTAGCTAGGGTGAGAGCATTTTTAGTCTGCGTCCCATTCATTAAGTTGTTTGCAGTCAGAGTCGCTAATCCAGCTTTTTGATTGCCATCAAATTCAGTACCAGCGTCAATTTGTGCGCTTAAGTTAATGGTGGGAAGGTTGCGATCGCGCAAGAGCAAAACCTTCAAACCATTATTTAAGGTAAACTCCTCTGGTAGTGATTGTTTGGTTGAATCTGTCGCTGATGTGGCAGGTGGCAAATATTTCGCCAATTCTGCTGGATCTACAGGCTTACCGGGGCTGAAATTTTCCACCGTGCGACCAGAATCAGTACCGGAAGTCCCTGCTTTACCATCTGGTTGAGTTGGCTCAAAGAAGCCGATGGTTTGTTTAGCCGGATTGAGGTAAGTTTTCGCTGCTTGCTGGACTTGAGTAGGTGTGACTTTAGCGATCGCTGCGAGATACTTTTCAATAAAATGATAATCTCCTGCGATCGTTTGGTTATACCCCAGTTGACTGGCTTGACTAGTGATGTCTTGGTTCCCCAAAATATACGAGGCTTGCATTTGAGTCTTCGCTCGGTTCAACTCTTCTGAGGTAACTGGCTGCTGTTGCAATTTTGCTAAAGATTCCTGGACTACCTGGGCAATTTTCCCTAACTCTTGACCTGGAGCCGCCGTAGCATTAATTTCATACCAACCCGGTTCAATAAGTTCGACAGCACCGCCACTTACTGAACTGGCAAGCCCAGATTCCACCAAAGCCTGATAAAGCCGAGAACTACGTCCACCTGTGAGAATGGCATCCATCACATCAATTGCTGGGACATCAGGATGTTTGATATCTGGCAGAGGATATACTGCTTGCAATAGTGCTGCACTTCCAGGTTGCTTGAGGACAATTGGTGCTTTTTTCGCAACAGGACTAGATGGGGAAGCGTCGGCGAGGGCAGAAGATGCCGAGTAACGATCAATTGCTCTCCTGGCATTATCAAGTACTGTGTCCTTTTCTGATCGTTGCGATAACTTCCCAAAAGTTTCTTTCACAACTTTGAGTACGGGTTCGGTGGCAAAATCTCCGGTAATCACCAACGTGGCATTTTCTGGGCTGTAGTAGGTTTGGTAATAATTCCGTACCTGCTCCACCGTGAATTTCTCTACATCTGCTTTTGTCCCCCCCACAGGTAAACCATAGGCTTTGCTGGGGAAAGCATCTCGCATCACTGCCCGACTCAGACGATAGTCTGGTGAATTTTCGTACCCCTGTAACTCAGAAATCACCACCCGCTTTTCACTTGTCAGTTGCTCAGGCCCAATTAAGGAGTTTTCCATGCGATCGGCTTCCAGTGTCAGCAGTGCTTCCAGTTTGTCTCGCTGCACAGTGCCAAAGTAAGCTGTTTCGTCATAACTAGTAAAAGCATTGAACTGGCTACCCAAGGCACTAAACAACCGTCCAAACTGTACTGGACGGTCATTTGTCCCTTTGAACATCAAATGTTCTAGCTGGTGAGAAATGCCATTCTCTCCCTTAACCTCGTTGCGTGAACCAACTTTATACCAAACTTGCACACTTACCACTGGAGCAGTATGGACTTCCTTAGTTAATACTGTTAAACCGTTGTCCAATACCGTTTTTTGTACCCCTTGGGTGAATGAGGATACAGGTGCGACTGCTGTTGGTATTGCAGCATTGGTAAAATTGCCTGACAAAGGCACGATAGTTAGAAGAAGGCTGAGAAAAAATCCTATAAGCATGTATGGTCGCCGTTTCATAAGCAATGCAAAATTTCCAATTTTTAAATAAAACCCCAAAAGGTATTTCAAAATTTAAATCTAACTTAAGTTGCTAGTTATGGAGGGAAGCAGACAAAATTTAAAAGCAAGCTTGCAGCACAGATTAAAAGTGAATTTTCGTTTGGTGCGTCTTCATGTCAAATTGGTATCACTTTTGATCAGTTTAATTAGCGATCGCCTTGGTAGACTCGTAATTCCTGCTAAATCATGTCTCCAGTTCCCATCAGACTGGAGACACCACAAGTGCTACGTACATTTCGGGATAGCGATATCAGCGCGTTTTTAGCTGATGATTATCACAAAGACGCGATAAATCGCCGTCTCTACAATAATCGGTCTTTTGTAGAGACGGCGATTCATCGCGTCTTTTGCCTTAACCGAACCGTATTGAAACTCAAAGGACACTAGACATCTGGTGAAAATGAATTAGGGACAATTCATGAATTGTCCCTAGCAAGGATTTCGAGCAACGCAGAATTAATTTTCGCCAGATGTCTACTTTTTAAGAGGCTAACAATTCGGGCTGAGGCATTAAACCCTGGAGGATATGGCGCAACTGTGCGATCGCTTGGGCTTGAGAATCACCAGTTTCCTGGAATTGATCCAAAGATTCTCCAATTCCTTGTAGCTTTTGCCGTAATCCATCTAGAGAATCCTGAATTGGTTGTAGTGCTTCTTGATAAAGATTTACTCGACCAGATAATTCAGCAGTTGTTCTTCGTAGAGATAGCAAGTTTTCCTCAATCGCTTTCAGTTCTTGGCGCTTTTCATCTAGATCGTGAGTTTGATTGTCAATCATTCCCTGATTTAGCTCAACACCAGAACGAATCTGGTCAATCTCACGTTCTAGCTTTTGAATTTCTTGGGAATATTGTTGTCGCTGGGTTTCAATTTGTAACAGAATCGGTTCTAAATTAATTTTGTTGTTACTTTCTTCTTCAGTAACAGTATGTCCTTGGCGTCGCAGCATTACAGCTTGGTGTTGCTTGAGAAACTTTTGATGCTGTAGCATATTGCGGCGTTGTCCCACCAAACTGGAGTTTAGCATCTGATAAAGGTCTTTTTCATCAGTTAGTTCTAGTTCTAAATTGATGTGGTCATGGTCAGATGCATTATTTAATTTAGTTTGGAGTTCTTCTATAGCTTCTTGTTTATATTTCAGTTCTTGTTCTTGATCGTGAACAAAGCTAGCGTCTATTTCTAACTTATGCTCCAAGTCTTGCACTATCTTTTGTAGTTCTTCTAAAGGCATTTTCTCCAAAGCTTCCACATCAGCTTGTTGGCCGAGAACTACATCACCAGATGTTGCAGCTAAAGAATGCATCTGTTGATATAACTCTTCGGCGCTTCGTAACTGCTCTTTGATTATCCGAGCATACTCTTGCTTGCTGGTAAGGTCTGCTGTATTTATTTGCAATTGGGCTGTTTGCTGAACTAGAGAATTTTGTGCCTCTTGCAATGCATTTTGGCGATCGCTAAAAGTTTGTGACAAGCGCTCAACTTCTTCTTGCTGTTGTGCGATCGCACTTTTTTGCTCCTCAAGTTTTTGCCAGTGCGGGGTAAGAGTCTCTTGCTGCTTTTCGACTAATTCAAAAGCCAGATGCAGGTGTTCTCTGACTGTTTCCGTGGGAGCAACACGACTAGACAAGCGATCGAGTAACTCACTCATTACCCGACTTTGCTCCTCATCCAAAACCGTCCCTGGTTGAAAATCCGCTTGACGTTCCTCTAAGCGACGCTGCTCACCGCGTAGATGCTCCCAAGCCCCTTCCAACTCTTGGCGGTTGCGCTCAACTTCTGCTTGCAACCGTTCAATTTCCTGGCGCGAGGTATCAACTTCCTGTTTTTGCTCCTCTAGTTGTTGTACCTCATCCTCCAATTGTTGCAACTGTTCCGAGCGTACCTCCATGTCCATTTCACGGCGATTCAACTCTTGCGCCTGAAACGTTAACGACTGTTTCCACTGATCAATCTCATCTTCCTTGAGCTTAAATTTCTCCAACTGGCGGGAAAAATTCTGCAAAATGTTGACTAGTGGCCGCCCTGCTTCTTGAATCCGCTGCACTTGACGATTCGGATTCAGTTCAGCCAGTACCAAAGCACCATCATTTAATTTGCTTGCGTCCTCAGCGGCAATCACTTCTTCCGACACAGTACTCCAATTCTGGTCAGTTCGCTGACAAGCTAGCAGTTTCAGTTCGGTTTTAGCACCGCCACTGAGTAAACCACCTTTCTGTTTTTGTACTTCTGCTAAATACAGCACACCGTTAGTCCTTTATTGATGCACTTCAAATTCGTGTTTTGGGATATACCTTAAATAATTCTGTTAACTTGTCTCACTGAACCGAAGTTAAAGAGAACAAGACGGACAAAACTATAGACGCGAGATATTACGTCTTGATACTTATAGAAGCGACCTAGTCGCGCCTTTATATTTTGTACTGATGACAGTGATGATGACTTCCGTGTTAACACTAGCTTTGTCAAAGTGTATTACGAAAGATGAAGCTTCATAGCTTAATATATTTCCTAAAAACAATCAGAACAGGGTAAAAATCTTTTCAATACTCCATAATCAATACTGAAAGAAGAAGTCAGAATTCAGCATTCAGAATTCAGCAATACTTAAGGAGTAACTTTTAGATAAATGCAGGGAAATTTAAATGAAATTGATATTTGCAGTATCCTGCAATTGATTGAGTTGGGACAGCGAACTGGGCAACTATGGGTGGAAGCTTATAGTTCTCACCATAACAACAAACTGGGTGGAGACGGAGCAAGTATTAATCGCCCTAAACAACAGTCTTGGTTCGTCTTTTTCCTGAATGGTCAAATTATCTATTGCCAAGAAGGCGAGAGTAGTTTATCCAGAATTAGCGATTATTTACGTCATTATCGAGTTGAGATGCGACTCACCGACAAACAAATTGCCTCTTTACCACCAACCGACGCGCCAGAGTATGCCTATCTTTGGGCACTCTTGGAGCGGAATATTATCAACCCAAAGATAGCTGGTAGTATCATTCAAGGCTTGGTGCATGAAACTCTCTTTGACCTGCTGAGTTTGCGCCAAGGTAACTTTATTTTCCATCAGGGTGTGGCACTTGCTCCGCAATTAAACACTTTTGAGATTGCTCCATTTGTGACAAAAATTACGAAGCAAGTGCAAGAGTGGAAGCAACTCTATCCACATATTCAGTCTCCAGAACAATTGCCAGTGCTATCTGACAAAGTTCAGCTACAATCTTCCCTACCAGAAGCAACCGTAAATAAGCTACAACATTGGGCTGATGGTAAAACATCCTTGCGACAACTAGCTCGCCATCTCAACCGAGACATTTTGACAGTCGCGAAAGCAATATATCCTTATGTGCAACAGGGTTGGCTACAACTAGTATATTTAGCCACCAGTAAACCAGACATTCACACAGATAGCTGGGAATTGAAAGAAAAACAAAAGGGGCGGATAGTATGTATTGACGATGCGATCGCCATCGGTGAGACTATAAATTCCATCTTAGAACCACAAGGTTATGAAGCGATCGCGCTCACCAATCCTTTAGAGGCACTGAGTCTAGTTTTTCAACTTAAACCAGATTTAATTTTATGCGACATTGCCATGTCGGAATTGGAGGGGTACGAGGTTTGCGCCATGCTGCGACATTCAACAGCATTTCGGCTCACACCAATTATCATGCTTACTGGGAAAGATGGGTTTATTGATCGAGTCAAAGCTAGGATGGTCGGGGCTACAGATTATTTAACAAAACCATTTACAGACATTGAGTTACTCATGCTCGTGGATAAATATATCAGCAAGCAAGGAAAATAGGGCATTGGGCATGGGGAATTGATTATTTCTTCCTCATCTATGAGACATATAAAGAGATCGAAGATTTGTTGATCTACTAAAAGATGAGTTAAAAGATGTTATCACAGAGTCAGCCAACTTCGTGAAACGTCAATCACCGGGAAAATAGTGAAAACATAGAATTAATTTATACAGTTAATACTTGCGGAGGAATCAGGGAATGTTCCAAATAGGAACGTCTACATCAGGAGGTAAATAGACACTTATGAGCACAGTTCTGATTGTGGAAGACAGTATCGCGCAAAGGGAGATGATTACAGACCTCCTGAAAGCAACTGGCCTAACAGTTACCCATGCCAGTGACGGATTAGAAGCATTGGAGGCAATTCAAATAGCACCTCCAGATTTAGTGGTATTGGATATTGTCATGCCCCGGATGAACGGCTACGAAGTTTGTCGGCGGTTAAAATCCGATCCAAAAACCCAAAATGTCCCAGTGGTTATGTGTTCTTCCAAAGGCGAAGAATTTGATCGCTACTGGGGGATGAAACAGGGTGCAGATGCCTACATAGCCAAACCATTTCAACCAACCGAGTTGGTAGGAACAGTCAAACAACTGCTGCGAGGATAAGGATAAAAACAACATGGTCAGCAAACCGGACTTTTTAAGTGGCAGCGGTCAAGACCACTTCCGACCAGAATTACAAGTAGAAAGTCCTGAAGGTGAGTTACATTTGAGGTTTTACATTCCCTCGCATCAGGAGTTTGCACTACAAGCAACTGGCATCCGGGAGGTAATTGAATTAAGTCCTGATAGAATCACCCCGATTCCTAATGCTTCTCCTTTACTTTTGGGTACTCTAAATTTACGAGGTCGAGTTATTTGGGTGGCCGATTTGGGTCAATTTCTTGGGGAAGCAAGTGCATTAAACACGGATAGAGCTGAAATTTCGGTGATTGCCATTGAGGAGCAAGACACAATAGTGGGTTTAGCAGTAGAGGAAATTGGTGGTATGGATTGGCTGGATGTCCAAAATCTCATGCCACCAACTAATGTTCCAGATACTATGGCTCCTTTTTTACGTGGAGAGTGGTCATTAAGTGCTAAAAAAAACCAGTGCCTAAGACTGCTCGATCAAATGGCAATTGTACGGAGTGCTAGGTGGGCAGGATGAAATTGGAGGAGGAAATGGCAGCAAGTATTGATAATTACGAGCCAACATATCAACAGGCGATGACCGCCTATGTTCAAAGGAATTATGAGGTTGCAGCCACTTTAGTTGACCAAGTGGTGCAAAATTTACCAGATGACCCCAACTCCCATTTGTTGCGGGGTCACATCTACTATGTTTTACAGCAGTACGATGTAGCAAAAGAAGAATATCAACAGGTATTAGGCCTGACTAACGATCAAGAAATTATTGGTTTTGCCAAGAATGGAATTGAAAATATCAATCAATATTTACAGTCATTCGGTGGGCAGGTTGATACATCCGGAAGTCAAGAGCAAATAAATTCCTCAGAGATGTCTGATCCACTGGCATATAGCGAACCAGAATTAGAAGATTTGGGCGCTAGTGAGGAGTTTGACAGCAATAACCTTGATTTGAACTTTTTTGGAGAGCATCAAGAAACTGTGGATAGCGTTGAAGAACTATCTTCAAAAAGTCCATTTGACCTACCCACAGAAGACAGCATTGGAACGGTCAAAATCTCAGATTCTTCTCCAGCTTTTGGTGACGACCCTTTTGCCTTAAATGAAGAATCGCAGGAACAAGAGTCAAATAGCAAGTGGGAGGAGAATACAGAATTAGAATTGCCTGCTTTTTGGCAAGAAGATTTGTCAGAAAATATTCTGGAAGAATCATTAGTAAATAGTCAATTTTCAGATAATGGGATAAATTCTATTCAAGAAAATTCAACTATTAACAATAATAACTCTTCATCTTCTAAGTCAGAAATTGGTAATAGCGAGAATAACTTTCCTGATTTGTTGAGTGAATCAAAGTCTCCAGAGCTTAGTATTGAGAATTTAGAATATAAAAAATCTAGTTTTGGAGACGAAACTTTACTAATTGTTGAAGAAGAACTGAGAAATGGTTCGGCAACAACAAATAAGTTGGAATACGGCAGTCAAGATAATTTGCTTGAAACCGAAGCACATAGTTGGTTGGAACCACAAGATTTTGCCGCAGAGGAAGCTTCTCAGCCAGATTTATCTGAGAATTCTTCAGCTTTTAGTAGCAATCTACCTCAAGAAGAAAAGCCGTTGAAATCAGGCGAATTCATCAGTCAAAATAGCTTTGATGACGATGAAAACTTTGATATGGAAGCATTTGAGTCTGCTTTTGGCTCAGAGGGTTTAAGTTCTTATGAAGACTCAAGTACTATACTGAATGGAGAAAATTCTAAGAGCAATATCGAGTTTTTAGATGATTTTGAGGAATTTGACGATTTAGGCAACATTCCAGGGTTTGACCTGCTCGAAGGAGATGCTAACTTCGGCGATCTAGCAATGCATTCGGCTCCAGCAGAAAATAGTGACACTGGACGCGCTCAAGTCGCAGAGGCTTTTCCAAGTAATACAGCCGATCGCGAAGAAGAACTATTTTCGATGACTGGTTCCCATGAAGGAGTTCCAGTCTTTAGCCAAACAGATGTCTCGAAACTAGAACCCAACGTCAGCATCGAGCAAGGATGGTTAGCACCATTAGAAAATGCCTCCATCGAACAGAAACAATGGTTAATTGCTGGAAGTGTCGGCATTGTCTCGGCGCTGGTTGTAGCTACAGTTAGCTTTGTCGCCACCACATTTTCGCCACCCCAACAACGAGAAACAGTACGAAACACAGGTTGGGCAATGTCACTCGCATCTGGGATTGCAGGTTTTGCTACCGCGGGCTTTATGGGGAATTTGGCGCTGAAACAAATTCGGCGCACAACTAATGATCTCCAAGCTCAGTTTGAGGCTGTACGTCAAGGAAATCTGAATGCTCAAGCTACAGTGTATTCCGAAGATGAATTGGGGCATTTATCCACTGGCTTTAATGAAATGGCGCGGGTAATTTTCACAACCACAAGTGAAGCCCAACGGAAAGCCGATGAACAAGAGGAAGCCAAAGAAAATCTCCAACGCCAGGTGATTCGTCTCTTGGATGATGTGGAAGGTGCTGCTAGAGGTGATTTAACAGTCCAAGCTGAAGTGACAGCCGACGTACTCGGAGCTGTAGCTGATGCCTTTAACCTGACAATTCAAAACTTGCGGGATATTGTGCAACAGGTAAAAGTGGCGGCGAAGGATGTAACAAAAGGTGCAACTAACTCTGAAACCTTTGCTAGAGCATTATCTAGTGATGCCTTGCGCCAAGCAGAAGAGTTGGCAGTAACGCTGAATTCTGTACAGGTAATGACCGACTCAATTCAGCGGGTAGCAGAAGCGGCGCGGGAAGCCGAAACCGTTGCTCGTGATGCTAGCACGATCGCTCTCAAAGGTGGCGAAGCAGTAGAAAATACCGTGGCGGGGATTTTAGAAATTCGAGAAACCGTTGCCGAAACTACTCGCAAAGTCAAGCGCTTGGCGGAATCTTCTCAAGAAATTTCTAAAATTGTGGCGTTGATTTCTCAGATTGCTTCGAGAACAAACTTGTTAGCACTCAATGCCAGTATTGAGGCGGCAAGGGCAGGAGAAGCGGGACGCGGGTTTGCGATCGTAGCAGATGAAGTGCGCCAGTTAGCAGACAAATCTGCTAAATCCCTGAAGGAAATTGAACAAATTGTGATGCAAATCCAAAGCGAAACAGGCTCAGTAATGACCGCGATGGAAGAAGGTACACAACAAGTAATTAAAGGGACAAAATTGGCAGAAGAAGCCAAGCGATCGCTCGAAAATATTATTCAAGTGGCAAATCGCATCGATATTCTTGTGCGCTCTATTACCAGCGACACTGTGGAACAAACGGAAACTTCCCGCGCCGTCGCTCATGTAATGCAATCAGTAGAACTGACTGCCCAAGAAACTTCCCAGGAAGCACAGCGAGTTTCAGGTGCTCTACAACACTTAGTAGGTGTATCCCGTGACTTAATCGCCTCCGTTGAACGTTTCCGAGTGGAAACTATGGAAACCAGATAAATAGTCATTTGTCTTTTGTCCTTTTTTATTTGCTAATGACTAATGACTAATGACCAATGACCAATGACCATTGACTAATGACTAAAAAACTATGCTGCCGGAACAACAACAGCGGATTTTGGGTTACTTTATTGAAGAAGCCAGGGATCACCTGAACACCATTGAGCAGGGCTTGCTGAATTTAGAGGGTACTCTGAACGACCCGGAAATGATCAGTGAAGTCTTCCGGGCGGCTCACTCCATCAAAGGAGGAGCGGCGATGCTTGGATTGACTAGCATCCAGCATACCTCCCACCGTCTGGAAGATTGTTTCAAAGTTCTTAAAGATAATCCGGTTCAGATTGACCAAAAGTTAGAGTCTTTATTTCTTGGTGTATCTGATACCCTAAAATCGCTGTTAGAGCATTTGAGCGGGCCTTATGGTCTTTCCGAAGATGCAGCTAATACTTTGATGTCAGAAACGGAGCCAGTCTTTCAATGGCTGTATCAGCATTTGGAACTACTTGTAGAACAAGCAAAGAGTGGAGTATCCAGCAATCCTGATGCAACAGAACCACACACAACCTCTGTAGAAAATGTCTCCACACTTACAGAACTTTTCCTGCGGCGAGATATTCCCGATTTGGCAGAAGAATCTTCAGACTCGATAGCACCCCAGGAGGTGTCTTCGCCAGTCAGCGCTAAAGAAAATAATAATTGGGGTGAGTTTCAAGCCCAAGTGTTGCAAACACTGCGGGAAATGTTGCAACTATTTAAGCAAACCACAACACCCTCAACTCGGCAAAATCTTCAGCAATGCTGTCAGCAGTTAGTCAAACTTGGTGAGACTTGGAATTTGTCGAAATGGTGTAGTTTGTGTCAAGCAGCAGCCAGTGCGATCGGCAATCCCGAAAATACTTATCTGACTTTAGCTAAAATTGTCATTACCGAAATTAAGCAAGCTCAAGAATTAGTCTTGCAAGGTAGGGAAGCTGAAATTGCAATTAGTCAGCAACTAGAAGCACTTTTGAGCTTTGCAGAAATTGAGTTATTAGCAGTTACGCCTGATTTGTTTGATGAACAGTCTGCGGCTTTGACAGAATCAGAGCCAATTCTATCTGGTAACACCGACGAGATAAATGAAGAATTGAATCTAGACGAAGATACTAGCGATCGCGCAGCGTTAGCGAGTCCACGAACATCTGGCTACACCAACGTCTCCAACGAGCGCCCCTATATTGAGTTCCAAGGAACACAACTCAATGCTGCGACTCACACCAGTCTTACTTTCAACACACATGAAGAAGCACATCCAATCAGTAACAATCTTGACCCTAATGGCCCAGAGGTAGGAATAGCTGAGTTAAATACCCTTGCCGATTTATTTGAAGGTGAGACTCCCGAACTAGATGAAAGCTGGCATCAAGAAGAAACTTTAGATATCGTTTCCACCGATGACTTTGGAATTGATTTCAGCAGTACTGATGCTGAGATTGCTGATGGCGATTTATCCGATTTACTCTCCTTTGATCAAGACATAAGCAATACACAGCACCCAACAATCACAGCCACTACAGAAGATTTATCCCTATTATTTGGCGATAATTTCCTAGAAAAGGAAAATTCAGAACCGCAAAATCAACAAACAACTGCTACGAATCTAGAATTGAGTGATATTAACGTACTTGATATAAATTTAGATTCTTCTTCTGAAGATTTACAAGAATTTATTGATATTTCTAGTGATACAAACCAGTCTACTGATGTCAACAAAAATGATGCAGTAGAAGATTTATTGTCACTGGCATTAGATGATGATGAATTATTGCCAATAGGCGAAGTGACTCAACCAGAAACTGAGTCATTCGCCAGTGTAGAACTATCTACTAACCAACAAAATGGTTTTGATAACTTATTTTTAGAACCTAGAAATGCAAATTGGGTAGAAGAAATTACCCCCAGTGACTACATAGAATTACCCCAGCCAACAGGCTTGTCTTTGGACAACCTGTTTGGTGAAACGGAAGAACAGATACTACTGCCTACAAGTGAACCAGAAATCGGTGATTTATTTGATACTTCTCCAGGAACGGCACCTGAATTTTCTCAATCAGAAAATGATCTGAGCAACTTTTGGAGTCAGGAAACCACAGAGGAACAGGACGAGTTCGATTCCTTAATTGAGCAGAATGTGGAAAGGGCGTTAGATGAGAGTTTGTTTACTGGTGTAACTGATGATATTTTTGCTGATAGTCAGCCACTTATACCTTCTTCTATAGCTAGTTTTGACATAGAAGAAGATTTTGATCTCAATTTCCAGCAGCAAGAGCAGCTAGACTTGATACTCTCATCAGATTCGGGAGATGATTTATTTGATGAATTAGTAGCAAGTAGCTCAACTATTTCTCCTGCAATCAACGATGTTTCTAGGCTTGAAACGCCGTTGTTTGCGCCGCATCCAGAGGAAGAAATTCTCAGGCCGCAACAACCAGAAGCTTTAGATTTTGTTCCAGAATTTACTAATCAGCCCCAAGATATATCTGATGTTGATCTGGAACTTAATTCATTAAGCTCTTTCGATGAAAATCCGCAACTACTGTTTGAAGATGTCGCTGCAAATGACTACACCTATATTCAGATGGAACCCACAGAGAATGCTGTGGATGAATTATCAGAAACTATTAGTTTTGGGGAAACTTCGGATTCAGGATTAACCGAAGTACAGCCAAGTGATTTGTTCGGCTCTTTCGATGAAAATCCGCAACTGCTGTTTGAAGATGTCGCTGCAAATGATTCCACCTATATTCAGATGGAACCCACAGAGAATGCTGTGGATGAATTATCAGAAACTATTAGTTTTGGGGAAAATTCAGATTCAGCATTAACCGAAGTACAGCCAGATAATTTGTTCGGCTCTTTCGATGAAAATCCGCAACTGCTGTTTGAAGATGTCGCTGCAAATGATTCCACCTATATTCAGATGGAACCCACAGAGAATGCTGTGGATGAATTATCAGAAACTATTAGTTTTGGGGAAACTTCGGATTCAGGATTAACCGAAGTACAGCCAAGTGATTTGTTCGGCTCTTTCGATGAAAATCCGCAACTGCTGTTTGAAGATGTCGCTGCAAATGATTCCACCTATATTCAGATGGAACCCACAGAGAATGCTGTGGATGAATTATCAGAAACTATTAGTTTTGGGGAAAATTCAGATTCAGCATTAACCGAAGTACAGCCAGATAATTTGTTCGGCTCTGACGATGAAAATCCGCAACTGCTGTTTGAAGATGTCGCTGTAAATGACTCCACCTATATTCAGATGGAAACCACAGAGAATACTGTGGATGAACTATCAGAAACTATTAGTTTTGGGGAAAATTCAGATTCAGCCCAGACAAGCCCAGAAATTTTAGATACTGAAGAAAATAATTTAGAAACTACCTTTGACTTCGCAGAAAACACAGCTTTTGAAGATACAGAACTGAGTTTTGATCATGATTTATTGTTTACAGAAAATGCTTTGCCAGAAGCAGAAAAGCAGGAAGAATTAGAAGAGAATACAGCAACAATTGACTCACAAGCTGTCCATGACTTCACACAAACGCTTATTCAGGAAGATGTCGAAACCGATTTGTGGGATTTAGGAGAGACATCTGAAACGGTATCAGTGTCAGAGGGAGAAAATGCAATTCTTGCTCCAAATGAAGAATTGGCAACTACAGAAATCGTTGAAGAAATTGCTCCAGAAGATGAATTTGCAGATTTGGCAGCATTACTAGGAGAGGAAGTAGCACCCATCCCTAAAGCCAAGGAGATACCAGAAGTAGATTTTGCTGCCCTGGAAGAATTGCTAGGTACAGATAATGAAAGCGATTTCTACGACGGGCTACGCCAACGCCAGCCCTTAGAGATTCAACCAGTCTTGGCTAAAAATCCCATTTCATCACCAGCGATCAAAGATGAATTTGGTGACTTGGAGAAGTTGCTGGCAGAAGCAGATCAAACAATATCGCATTCACCTTCAGTAAAATCGAACACCAGCAAAACTCCCCGCCCCTCTACTCGTCGGGCTGCCAGATTTGAAGAAACGATGAAAGTTCCAGTTAAGCAACTTGACGATATGAGTAATTTAGTTGGGGAGTTGGTGGTAAACCGCAATACCTTAGAGCAGGATCATGAACGGCTGCGGCAGTCATTAGATAACTTGCTGATTCAGGTACAACAACTCTCAGATGTGGGCGCAAGGATGCAAGAGTTGTATGAGCGATCGCTACTAGAAGCCTCTCTGTTAGCTGGACGTAAAAAGAAAGATCCCGGCTTTCAAGCTCCAGATTCCAATGCCGACAGGGGTTTTAGCGAGTTAGAAATGGATCGTTTTACACCCTTCCATACACTCTCACAGCAGATGATTGAGCGGATTGTGCGAGTCCGTGAGTCGGCTAGTGACATTGATTTCGTTACCGAAGAAACCGAGCGAGTCGCAAGGCAGTTCCGCCAAGTAACCACCCAGTTACAAGAGGGATTAACTAGAGCGCGAATGGTGCCTTTTGCCCAAACTATCGATCGCTGGCGGCGAGGAGTGCGTGACAATGCCATCAAGTGTGGCAAACAAGTCGAGTTGGTGATTGAAGGTGGCGATACCTTAATTGACAAGATGATTTTAGATCATCTCACCGATCCACTAACTCACATGCTGAATAATGCGATCGCTCACGGCATTGAAACGCCAGAACAACGCCAAGCTGTTGGTAAACCACCTGTGGGAATCATTACCATCCGCGCCTTCCACCAAGGCAACCAAACCATCATTTCTGTAGGCGATGATGGCGCAGGTATCGATTCAGCAAAGGTTAAGGCGAAGGCAGTGAAAATTGGCATGATTACAGAAGCGCAAGCAAAAGCCATGTCTCGTCTGGAAGTCTACGATCTGCTATTCCAGTCTGGTTTTACGATTAAAGACCAAGCAGATGAAATTTCCGGTCGTGGCGTGGGTATGGACGTAGTGCGTTCTGAGATTAGCGAAATTCGTGGGACAGTTAACACCGATTCTGCGATCGGCAAGGGAACTACCTTCACCATTCGCTTACCACTGACTCTGAGTATTTGTAAAGCTCTCTGCTGCGTCTCCGATCGCTCCAGAATTGCCTTCCCGATGGATGGTGTAGAAGATACGCTGGATATCCCAGTCAAAAATATTCAGCACGATGCCAATGGACAATCATTTATTTCTTGGCGCGATACGGTACTGCCATTCCGACCTCTAAAGGAACTTTTAACTTTCAATCGCCAAATCAGTCGTGGTAATGTCTATGGCGGTACGCGAGATGATGACATGGTTTCTGTGGTCGTGGTGCGATCGGCAAATACTCTGATTGCTCTACAGATTGACCTGGTGTTGAGCGAACAAGAAATTGTAATTAAGCAATTTGAAGGCCCAGCACCTAAACCCATTGGTGTAGCTGGTGCTACAGTCCTGGGTGATGGTCGGATTATGCCCATTGCTGACGTGCTGGAAATAATTGACATCTTCCAGGGACGAATTTCTACACAAAGTGGTGGCAATTCTTGGCAACAAAAAGCTACTCCTCCAGATACCTCTCCTGCGAAGATTGACCCGACAGTGCTGATTGTCGATGACTCGATTACAGTCCGAGAGTTGCTATCTCTAACATTTAATAAGGCAGGTTATCGCGTAGAACAGGCGCGTGATGGGCAGGAAGCTTGGGATAAACTCCGCTCCGGTCTGCCTTGCGATATCGTATTTTGCGACATAGAAATGCCCCGTTGCGATGGACTGGAATTACTCTCTCGCATCCAGAAAGACTCTAACCTCAACCACTTACCGATCGCCATGCTCACCTCGCGGGGTGCAGATAAGCACAGACAAATTGCATCTCAACTCGGTGCTAGTGGCTACTTTACCAAGCCTTATCTCGAAGAAGCTCTCCTCGAAGCCGCAGCGCGAATGCTGAAAGGGGAGAAACTCATTAGTAGTCCAACTAATGCTTAGTTTCAAAAGCTTAAAAAATTAAATGCGCGTAGGTGTAGCCCCTTTGAGACATCGCTTGTCTACATTTACTAGTACCCTCTGGGACAATACGCTTGGGTTAAGGGCTAATTGTACAAAATTGCGGGTTTTCAAGACGCGATAAATCGCCGTCTCTACAAGTGTTTTGGTCTGTATTGCCCTCTGGGAATTTTCTCGTAGGTTTAGGAAGGGGTCTATCTTTGTAGTATGTAAAGAAGCACTTTTGACCTAAAACTATGCCTTCTTCTAAAAAACCTCTCACCTACCCATCCAGCTACAAAAGTAATCAAGTCGATAACTACCACGGTACTTCAGTCGCAGATCCTTATCGTTGGTTAGAAGATCCTGACTCTGAAGAAACAAGAACTTGGATCGAGGCACAAAATCAAGTTACTTTTGGCTACCTGAGTGAAATTTCTGCTAGGGAAAAAATTAAACAGCGTCTCACCAAACTTTGGGATTATGAAAAATATGGTATCCCTTTTAAAGAAGGCGAACGCTACTTTTATTTTAAAAATGACGGGCTGCAAAACCAAAGTGTCCTTTACACTTTGAAAACTCTCGACGACCAACCCAAAGTTTTACTCGACCCTAATAAGCTCTCAGAAGATGGGACAATTGCTCTTTCTGGATTGTCCATTAGCGAGGATGGCAAACTTTTAGCTTATGGTTTATCGTCTTCTGGTTCTGATTGGCAAGAATGGAAAGTACGTAATATTGAAACTGGTGAAGACCTCCAAGATCATCTGAAGTGGATTAAATTTTCTGGCGCATCTTGGACATACGATAACCAAGGTTTTTTCTACAGTCGCTACGATGAACCGAACGAAAAAACTCAATTAGAAGATGTTAACTATTATCAAAAACTCTACTATCATCAACTAGGTAAGCCCCAATCAGAAGATGTACTAATTTATCATCGTCCTGACCAAAAGGAATGGGGTTTTAGTGGTGGAGTTACTGAAGATGGACGCTATCTAATAATTTCAATTTGGTTGGGTACTGACTCTAAAAATTTGGTTTTCTTCAAAGATTTAACTAACCCTAATTCTGAAGTTGTAGAACTAATTAACCAGTTCGAGGCAGATTATAGCTTTATCGACAATGATGATAGTGTCTTTTATTTCCGCACAGATTTAAATGCACCACGGGGAAAAGTTATTGCGATTGACACGAAAAACCCTTCGCCAGAGAATTGGCGAGAAATCATTCCTCAATCTGCGGAAACGTTGGAAAGTGTTGGCATACTCAATAACCAATTTGTTGCTGATTATCTCAAAGATGCTCACAGTCAAATCAAGATTTTTGACCTCAATGGTGCATTTGTACGCGAAGTTGAATTACCGGGACTCGGTTCAGCCGGAGGTTTTGGTGGTAAGCGTCATGATACCGAAACTTTTTATAGCTATACCAGTTTCACCACACCAGGAACTATCTATCGCTACGATATGATAACTGGAAAAAGTGCCCTTTTCCGTCAGCCGCAGGTAGATTTTAATCCAGATGATTACGAGACAAAACAAGTATTTTATCAGAGCAAAGATGGTACTAGAGTGCCAATGTTTATCACCCATAAAAAGGGCATAAAATTAGATGGAAATAACCCAACTTATCTTTATGCTTATGGCGGTTTTAATGCCTCAATGACACCTGGTTTTTCTGTGAGTCTTTTGGTGTGGATGGAGATGGGTGGTGTCTATGCTATGCCAAATATACGCGGTGGTGGAGAATATGGCGAAGAATGGCATCAAGCAGGAATGAAGGATAAAAAGCAAAATGTCTTTGATGACTTTATTAGTGCTGCTGAGTGGTTGATTGCGAATAATTATACTAAGACTGATAAGCTAGCGATCGCAGGTGGTAGTAATGGCGGCTTATTAGTTGGTGCTTGCATAACGCAACGTCCCGATTTATTTGGTGCGGCTTTACCAGCAGTCGGCGTCATGGATATGTTGCGGTTTCACAAATTTACCATCGGTTGGGCTTGGACTTCCGAATATGGTTCAGCAGATAATCCAGAAGAGTTTCCAGTGCTGTATGCTTATTCGCCATTGCAAAATCTCAAACCCGATACAGCTTACCCAGCAACCTTAATTACCACAGCCGATCATGACGATCGCGTTGTTCCTGCTCATAGTTTCAAATTTGCCGCAGCTTTGCAAGAGGCTCACGCTGGGAATGCACCAGTTCTAATTAGAATTGAGACTAAGGCAGGACATGGCGCGGGTAAACCCACGGCTAAAATTATCGAAGAAGCCGCAGATAAATGGGCTTTTTTGGTACGTGCTTTGGATGTTGAAGTTTAGATTAATATGATTGTCTCACGCAAATGTCCTCGCCTTTGCGTGAGATTTTGTCAGCAATGAGACAATAAGACTCAGTATTAAGATAGGACTTCTATTTGATAAAAAAAACACCGTACAAAGTCTTAACTCATCACTCCTAACTATTTAAAACAGATCCAGTCGCCTTCTACTTGAGCGATCGCACCACCAGGAAATGGATCAGTTTGCGATCGGTTGGGCGCTATAATTAAAGCCGTTAATTTTTCGATGTGTTCAAAACTAGGTGCATCAGTTAGTATTTGCTGCAATACCTGACGCATCACCCGACGTTGCAGTGCCAGTGGTGCTTTCTGCAATACCCGACGATTTAACCGTAAGGGAAGAAGAGTAAGAGAATCTTCTTCATCCCCAATGTCCAATGCCCCATCCCGCAACTGCTGGGCAGCTTTTTCTAAATATTCCACTTCCGCTTGGAGAAGTTCTGCTGTTTGGGCTAAGGCTGATTCTACTTGGGGGTTGAAATTATCTCGCAAATATGGTATTAGTTCTTGGCGAATGCGGTTGCGGGCATATTGCAAATCTTGATTGGTAGAATCTTCCCAAATTGGTAATTTAAATTCGTGACAAAATTGCTCTGTTTGTGAGCGAGTAATTTCTAAAAGTGGACGCACTAACATAATGCCTGTAGTTAGAGGACGTTGCCAAGTCAAGGCTTGTAAACCATCAGCACCAGTACCGCGAATTAAATTGTAGAGGAGAGTTTCGGCGCGATCGCTAGCGGTGTGTCCTGTTACTATATATTGATAATTATTTGCTTGTGCGATCGCACTTAAAGCTTGATAGCGCCAATCGCGTGCAGCCGCTTCACTATTTATCGGTTTGTTTGCTGTTTCTAAATAAAAGGATATACCCCAAGTTTTAGCTAAATTTTCGACGTGATGAGCATTAGCTTGAGAGTCAGAACGCCAGCGATGATCGCAGTGAGCGATACCTAAATCCCATCCCCATTTGGATTGTAAATCTAAAAGTAATTTTATTAAACACAGAGAATCTTGTCCGCCGGAGACAGCGATTAATAGTCGCTGGTTGCGCTCAAATAAGTGGCGCGATCGGATGGTGCGATGAATTTTTGCATGTAAGGGAGTCCATACCATTTTGTTTTTTTTCAGCGCACACGGACACAAATAATTTTCTATTATATCTGTGTATATCAACTTGGGTATTAGTGATTAGCTAAACTTTCTAATTAAGAGATTTGACCAAATCCACCGCCGCCAGGAGTTTCTATTACAAAAACATCTCCAGTTTTCATCTCTACTGTTGCTGTGCTGTCTAAATTCTCTTCGATTCCATTCTGACGTTGTATCCAGTTGCGTCCTAATTTTCCTGCTTCCCCACCATTTAATCCAAAGGGAGAAACAACCCGATGACCAGAGAGAATATTAGCTGTCATAGGTTCTAGAAATCGAATGCGGCGGACAACTCCATTTCCACCCGAATATTTTCCTTTACCACCACTATCAGGACGAAGACTAAAGCTTTCTAAAAGTACAGGATAACGGGTTTCTAAAACTTCTGGATCGGTCAAGCGGGAGTTCGTCATGTGAGAATGAACACCATCAGTTCCATCAAAATCAATTCCCGCTCCAGAGCCGCCGCAGATAGTTTCATAATATTGATATTGCTCATTACCAAAAGTAAAATTATTCATCGTTCCTTGAGAAGCAGCCATGACACCCAAAGCACCATATAAAGCATCGACAATGGTTTGAGAAGTTTCTACATTACCTGCTACTACTGCTGCTGGATAGGTTGGATTGAGCATACAGCCAACCGGGATAATAATTTCTAGAGGATTAAGACACCCAGCATTGAGAGGAATATTATCATCAACTAAAGTACGGAAGACATATAAGACTGCTGCTTGAGTTACAGCTTTAGGAGCATTGAAATTACTATTTAGTTGTAGAGAAGTTCCAGTAAAATCGATGGTAGCACTGCGATTTTTTGGGTGAATTGTCACTTTAACTTGAATTTGTGAGCCATCATCCATTTTATAAGTAAATGAGCCATCCTTGAGAACTGCGATCGCACGTCTAACAGACTCCTCAGCATTAGCTTGCACAAATGTCATATAAGCCTGAACAGTATCAAGCTCATATTGTGAAACCATTTTACGAAGTTCTTGAACTCCCCGTTCATTTGCGGCAATTTGTGCTTTGAAATCAGCTATATTTTGGTCAGGGTTACGAGCCAGATAAGTATGATTTGAGAGGTGCTGCCTTACTGAGTTTTCTCGAAATTTTCCCTCTTCAACCAAAAGGAAATTATCAAAGAGAATTCCTTCTTCTTCTACTGTGGTACTGTCAGGAGGCATTGAGCCAGGAGTAATTCCACCGATATCGGCTTGGTGTCCACGAGAAGCAACGAAAAACATGGGCATGGGGCATTGGGCATTGGGCATTGGGGATGGATTATTTTCACTACTTTCTAAAAATACAGGGGTAATTGCAGTGACATCAGGAAGGTGGGTTCCGCCATTATAGGGGTTATTAGATAGATAGACATTTCCCGGTTTTATGGTGTCGCCTTTATCATTAATTAAACTACGGACACTTTCACTCATTGAGCCTAAATGTACAGGAATATGGGGGGCATTTGCTACTAATAATCCTGATGAGTCAAAAATAGCACAGGAGAAATCTAGCCTTTCTTTAATATTCACTGATGTAGCCGTGTTTTGTAACACAATTCCCATTTGTTCGGCGATAAATTGATAGAGATTTTTGAATATTTCTAAACGGATGGGATCTGGTTGAGATTTTATCTGCATGGTTGATTTCTTTTTATTAAAAATACAAATTATGTAACCAAGATAACTGATATTGATTCTCCTGCAAATACAGATTAAACCTGATCAATTCATCCATCTTTACGCTTTAAAATCAGATGATTACGTTCAGTTAATCTGGCATTCCAGTTAGGCTCAATTACAATTGTGCCAATTTTTTCAACGACGATCGCAGGCCCATTAATACTATCTTCTGGTTGCAAATCTTCCCGTCGATAAATAGGTGTATCATGCCATTTATTATGACTAAACATTCTGACTATTTCAACACATACGGGGGCTTCATCTAGAAAACGGGTACGAGTAATTAATGCTTCTTCGGGAGTATCCATTTTCTGAATTACTTCCACTGAAGCTGATTCGACAATTAAGTTTTTCTCTAATTGAATGAAACCGTAGCGAGATTGATGTTCAGTTTCAAAATCTTGTCGCATCAATACCACATTATTGGCAAAATTAACGGTCATTGTAGAGTTAGTTCCCTCATATTTTAAGTTAATTTTTCGGATTACTTCTACTCTACTCAGTGCCTCATCTATTTCACTTATAGCTTGAGCTTCTAAATATTCCATTAACTGCTGTAGTTTAGGGATTAATGCTTGGCTTAAAGGTTGTTCAACTCCTCCTTCTCTAATTGCCCTAACATCCGCTAATCCCATTCCATAAGCAGAGAGAACGCCAGCATAAGGATGTAAAAATATTGTTTTCATTCCCAAGGTATCGGCAATTAAACAAGCAACTTGCCCACCTGCACCGCCAAAACAACAAAGCACATATTGGGTAACATCATAACCTCGTTGCAGACTGATTTTTTTAATTGCATTCGCCATATTTTCCACTGCGATCGCAATAAATCCAGCGGCTACTTCTTCGGGAGTAGAATGATTTAATGTAGCGGCTTGAATGTCTTGCGCTAATTGTGTAAATTGCTGGATGACAGTATCTTTATCTAAAGGTGAATTTCCATCAATTCCAAAAACTGAGGGAAAATATTGTGGGTGAATTTTGCCTAACATCACATTAGCATCAGTAACCGCTAATGGCCCACCACGCCGATAACAAGCAGGGCCAGGATTTGAGCCAGCAGATTTAGGGCCGACACGATAACTAGAACCATCAAAAAAGAGAACTGAACCACCGCCAGCAGCAATGGTATTAATTGCTAATACGGGAACTCGCATCCGCGCCCCAGCAATTTCCGAATCTAGTTGTCGTTCATACTCTCCTTTAAAGTGGGCAACATCTGTACTGGTTCCACCCATATCAAAGGTGATAACTAACTCAAAACCTGCTCTTTTACTAGTTTGAACTGCGCCAACAATACCGCCAGCCGGGCCACTTAAAATACTATCTTTACCTTGAAATTGCTCGGCTGCAACTAAACCGCCATCAGATTTCATGAACATTAATTTGACTCCGGGTAACTGACTCGCTACTTGGTTGACATAGCGCCGCAGAATCGGAGTTAAATAAGCATCGACTACTGTTGTATCTCCTCTGCTAACCAACTTCATTAAGGGACTAACTTGATGGGATATGGATATCTGCGTAAAGCCGATTTCTTGAGCAAGCTGGGCTATTTGTTGTTCATGATTGGGATAGCGATCGCTGTGCATAAAAACAATCGCACAACTCCGAATTCCTGTGTGATAAACTACTTGTAAGTCACTTTTGACTTGTTCAATATTTATCGGTATTAATTCATTTCCTTTGGCATCATAGCGTTCATCTATCTCAATCACCTGCTCATAAAGCATGGTTGGTAAAATAATATGACGAGCAAAGATATTAGGACGATTTTGGTAGCCAATTCGCAGCGCATCTTTAAACCCTTTGGTGATGAGAAGAACGACGCAATCGCCTTTCCTTTCTAATAACGCATTTGTTGCTACCGTTGTCCCCATTTTTACAACTTCTATCGTCTCCGTAGGAATGGGTTCGTTGTTAGCAATACCTATGATATCCCGAATACCTTGGATGGCTGCATCTTGGTATTGTTCAGGATTTTCTGAAAGGAGTTTGTAGACTATAATCCATTGATGATTAGACAAAGGGACAATTAAAAAACGTTCAGGATGTTTTGAGATTCTATCTATAATTGCTTGATTATTAGTAACAGCAACAATATCTGTGAATGTTCCACCACGGTCAGCAAAAACCTTCAACATTAATATGTTTCCTCGACACTATAGAGGTAGCATAACAATAGGCAGCAATATTGCTTGAAAGTTTTTTAAGGAAGAATACAGAATTCAGAATTATCTTCCCAGTCTCCAATCTCTAGTCCCTAGTTCAAGATTGACTTAACTCATCCTACAGCTACAAAAACATCGCAAGTCTTTGCAACACGCTCCCGCATCTCTCGTTTTCATGAATTGTCGCGCGGAAATATCATTAGTACCAATGACCAATGACCAATGACAAATGACAAATGACAAATGACAAATGACCAATGACAAAATCGGCGGGCTGCTATACCTCCCACCCCTTGAAACGATGGGATTCCCGCCGATTTCCGTTGATTATTAACTCCGCAAAGAGGT
This sequence comes from Nostoc sp. CALU 546, assembly GCF_048836525.1. Taxonomy (NCBI): domain Bacteria; kingdom Bacillati; phylum Cyanobacteriota; class Cyanophyceae; order Nostocales; family Nostocaceae; genus Nostoc; species Nostoc sp. CALU 546. Next base: position 8,163 of record NZ_JAWJTF010000022.1, on the reverse strand, counting down.
CACATTCATATCATCATTCAATCTGCGAATCAGACGGGATAATTCACGAATGATATTCACTGCAATTTCGGGAGTTTCTTCGATCGCATCATACAGCTGCTCTTGCGTCAGTTCTAAAAATTCACAGGGTTCCAGAGTCGTTGCAGTGGCGGAACGAGGTTGAGTATCAAATACTGCCATCTCACCGAAGTATTTTCCCTGTTCCACCTCTGCCAATTGTTTATTCCCAATGTGAACTTTAACTCGACCTGACACGACAATATAGAGCGATCGCCCTTCTTCTCCCTGTCGAAAGATGGTGTAATTAGCTGGAAATGACAATTCGTTCATCACTGAAGTGAGCCGCACAATAAAATCATCCCGCAATTCCTTAAAAATCGGGACTCGCCGGACAAATAATAAACGGTCAACACTGGTTAACATAATTACAAGTTAAATCCAACATTACTGGACATCCTGAAACTGAAGTTAGAGGGCGATTAGTCATATTAACCGATGTTGAATGCTAGCTGCCAAGAATATCCCAGCCTTTAGCATCTGACAAGGGTTCTCTTCAATAGGAGCAATCGCTCTTAAACTTCTCAGATACTAACTCAGTATGAGGTATGACGAACTGCTACTCTCTTCCATGCGGTTTAGTTGTCATGTAGAAAGCCCAAAATATATAGTCAATTTGTTAATCACTTTTATTTATCGTTTTAAAAAACAAGAGTATTTGCTCTTATTTGGCTGAAAGCCATAATATTGAGTTCATTAGCTCCCAAGGTACCTTGCTGAGAAAAAAATCACCAATTTGAGTAGAGGCATAGTTTAGCGCTATAGGCATCGCCTCTAAAATCCTACAAATTGGAAAATTGACTGATTACTAGCGAACCTCGATTGGTTGTCGTTAAGTACAACAGTCACAAAATCTCCTGAACTGCATTCACATCGAGAAGCAGAGAAGGATGTAAGACAAACAGCATTGAATTATCGTGAGCAACAATTATGAGTTGGCTAATTAGTACATTAATTATTGGAATCTCTGTCGCTTTTGCAACCACCTTTGACGACAATTTATACTTGACGGCCTTCTTCGGAAAAGTCAATCGCAGCTTTCGTCCTAAGCATATTGTTCTCGGTGAATTTCTGGGATTCACTGTCTTAGTTTGTGCTAGTCTCCCTGGTTTTTTCGGCGGTATGCTTATTCCTAGTACCTGGATAGGTTTGCTAGGTTTGCTTCCCATTGCTATCGGTATCAGTAATTTCATCAGTCGAGAACAAGAAGAAGAAACAGTGCAAGCTGTGTCAGTTGACTTAACTCCTACTAAATCTGGACGCCAAAAGAAATCACTATTCGCAACCATCCGCGATCCTCAAACCTACCGCGTTTCGGCTGTCACCATTGCCAATGGAGGAAACAACATTGGAATTTATGTACCGTTGTTTGCTAGCAGCAATCTTCCAAGTTTGGGTGTAATTCTGTGTGTTTGCTATTTCACTGTTGGTACGTGGTGCTTACTCTCTTACAACCTGACTCGTAATCCTCTGATGACACCCGTTTTAACTCGCTACGGTCGGAAAATCTTTCCCTTTGTCTTAATTTACTTGGGACTCTCTATCTTGATTAAAAGTGAAACATATCGACTTTTACCTAGTTTGGCAATGCTTGGGAACTAAATATGAGGCTACGATAGACGCTCCACACGATGTCTGCGACGGGCTACGCTTACGCATCTGAATCTGAAAACTTGAAATTCTTGATGGGTGTTATGTCCCTGATGTCAGCAAAAAAATCAGCGATCGCTTCCCATCCAAAAAGATTTATCAATCACTTGAATTTATCAATATGAATAACAATAATATTTGCTCTTATCAATCAAGTTATCTAAAGTGAGAATAAAGCACATTATCGATGGCTCTTATAAAAGCAAGCCCACCAATAGGAATCAGATTATGAAGGAACTAATGAATCAATCAAACTCTAAAAAATTAACTCAGTGGCTCGTAACAGCAGTGTTTATGGTAGTTGTCGCGGGATTTACTCTGCTTATCCAGCCCAGCGCTAGAGCGCAAACACTAACACCATCCATACCTACGGAATCGGAACTAGCTCCAGTTGAATCACCAATGGAGCCTATAACAGCACCAGTCATATCTCCGGTTGTATCGCCAATGGAGCCTGTGACAGCACCAGTCCTATCCCCAATAGTCTCTGTAGCAGATAACGTTAGACATTTATTACAAACCAATGAATGTGTTGGCTGTAATCTGACTGGAGCAATGTTAAAGGATGCAAACCTGCAAGCGGCAAACTTAGAAGGTGCTAACTTACAAAATGCAGACTTAGAAAGAGCTAACTTACAGCAAACAAACTTACAAGGGGCTAACTTTCAAGGAGCAGATTTAGGCAAGGTAAACCTTTTGGGAGCAAACCTAGTGGGAGCGAACCTATTTGATGCAGACCTAGAGAAAGCCAACCTCCTAGGAGCTAACCTGCAAACTGCTAACCTACAAAACGCAGACTTGGAAAATACAAATCTGACAAATGCAAACATCCAGGGAGCTAACCTGATGGGTGTTGATTTGGAAGATGCTATCAGACCGGAAGGATTCGCTATTCAGTAATTCAACTCAAGTTCTGCGTGCAAATTGAATAAAAGACTTCAAAAGCCTGATTCAATAATGAATACAGGCTTTATTTTAATATTTAAAGGCTCGCGGCGATCGCTCATGTAGAGACGCGATTTATCGCGTCTTGAGAGACCAATTACACCAATAGTGATTTAGGACTGCTATATTCAGTCATTTAATTCCATCAATTCTTTTGTTTTCAAATCAGCTGCTACAGGTTGAGAACATGCAATCTGAGGAGAGATAGAGCAAATCGCATCTGTGGTTGTTTCAAAACAATTTGATAACCCAATTGTATTTAACAATCCTGTACGTTCTAGTAGTTGTTGGACTTCGGGTTGTAACCCTGTGAGAATTAATCGGCAATTGTGCCGTTCCAAGTCATGATAAATATCCTCTAAGGCTACTAACCCAGTTGTGTCCATATTTGGCACAAACCGCAACCGGAGAATTAAATACTTTACTTCCGGTTCATCACGAAGGAAAGTAGCAAACCTTTCAGCAGCACCAAAAAATACGGGGCCATCTACCCGATAAACGGCAATTTCCTTACCTAATTCCAGAGGAGTACCAGGGGGAAATACTTCGGTTTCAGGTATTTTAACTAAGCTTAAATCGCTCATCCGTTTGATGAATAAGGCTCCGGCTGCAATCAATCCCACTTCGACAGCGAGAACTAAGTCAAACAAGATTGTGACTAGCCAGGTGAGAATCATTACAGCAAAGTCGGAGTAGGTAGCACGCATTAATAAACCAATGGCTTCCCACTCAACCATTCGCAGACTAACCACCATTAAAATCCCAGCAAGTGCTGCTAAAGGAATCTGTGCTGCTAGGGGTGCTAAAGTTAAAACGATTATCGCTAAAGCAACACCGTGAATTACCCCAGATAGTCGGGTTTTACCGCCAGAACGGACATTGACAGCAGTCCGAGCGATCGCACCTGTTGCGGGGATGCCCCCAAAAAATGGCACAATCATATTAGCTAAACCTTGACCAATTAATTCGCGATCGCTATTATGTTTCTCGCTAACAGTCATACCATCAGCCACCACCGCCGATAGCAACGATTCAATACTTCCCAGTGCAGCTAAAGCCAAAGCCGGATTAATTAGTTCCCGAATCACACTAAAATCATTCCAGTGGGGAATACCTTGAGGCATCGGTAAAGATTGAGGAATAGTGCCAATTGTTGGTACATTCAGATGGAAAGAAGATGCGATCGCAGTTGCTAACACCAGCCCTACCAAAGAACCTGGTATTGTCGTATTAATCCTGGGCCACAAAACATTGGTTGCAATCACCACAACTGCCAAGGCAACTGCCGCCCAGTTTAGAGCTTCTACATGAGTTAGACTTTGCCACAGTCCCGGCAAAAAATGTTCGCTCCGTGGTAATTTTAAACCAAAGAAATTATTTAACTGACCACAAAAAATAATGACGGCAATACCATTAGTAAAACCTGCCGTCACCGGATAAGGAATAAACTTTACTAACTGTCCAAGTTTGGCAACCCCCAAGGCAATTTGGATAATTCCAGCCATCACCCCAGCAATCCAAACTTTCTCAAGCCCGTACTTGGCGACAATTCCCACCAAAACCACAGCCATTGCACCTGTTGGCCCTGTAATCTGTACTGACGAACCACCAAAAATTGCGGCAACAATTCCCGCTACAATCGCGGTGTAAAGTCCCGCCTTTGGTTCCACACCACTGGCTACCGCAAAGGCTAAAGCCAAAGGTAATGCTACTACTGCTGCTGTTAGTCCTCCCGTAAAATCGCCACGCAGTCCACCAAACAAGCGACTCAGACGCAAAAGCAATGGTTCTTTGAGGATATTAGATGTTGCCATATCGTCATTTTCAACTCTTGTACACAATTTCTTGAAGCACACCCAAATGTTATTCCATATTTTCGGTAGAGTTCATCAGGATTGTCGAGAATTCCCCGATTGCGTATGGGTTTTGGTTCAAGCTCGCCTATTTGCTGATTAATAAAAGTGGAGGCTTGCTTGACATAATGGATATAGTGTGGGTATGTAAAGATGGCGATCGCTACAGAGTTCTTTAGCAGGGCGACAGATGGTAGATTTGATAGCTCTGGCTTTTTTGTTTTATCCAGGAATTGCTTGTACTAGAATATCTTCATTATCTTCACTGGCTATGAACTTCACGATAGAGATTGAACAAGAAGAGGATGGACGCTTTCTGGCTGAAGTGATTGATTTTCCTGGCGTACTGGCTTATGGGCAGACAAAAGAAGAAGCAGTTGCTAGAGTTCAAGCATTAGCACTGCGTGTTTTGGCAGATAAGCTCGAATATGAGGAAGTAACGCAGAGCAGCTAGCGCCAGTACAGCCCAAGAATTTGATGTTTTTAAACAAATAAGCCTATTTTTAATCTTAACTTTATAATTTATATGAGTACAAATTTGGTAAATACCAATGTTGCAATCCATTGAAGGAGTGTATAGGAACGGTAATATACAACTTTCAGAATTACCATCTGATGTATCAGAAAGCCATGTCATTGTAACTTTTTTAGAACCCAAACAGGCTCCAATCCAAAAGCAGATAATGCGGTTTGGCATGTTTTCTGGTAATAAACAATCAACAGAAAACGATTTTAAAATTTCTGAATTTCATGGATATATCGAATTAGTTTCTATTATTTGGTAATGAGTGCGTAAAATCGTTATATTTTTAAACGCAAAGGGACGCAGACTAACGCAGAGTTTTGCCTAATTTATTTCGCTACGAATTAATGAAATATTGTACTGAGACTTTTCTGAGTTAGCATTAAAAGCAAAAGTCAAGGCTTAAGTAATTTTTACGAGGACGCAACAGTATTAATCAGTCTACGCTCTGGGTAATAAGCCTACTCAGATAAATTTATGGGACTTTACGACCAAAATCAATCATCACAAGATGCGCTACGAAAGTTACGCGAAGGAGCAAGCCACTCCAGAGTAGCACAAGAAATTGCTCAACGAGACTATGCGACAGCCCAAGCGGCAGCTGATAAATGGGAACAAGAATATCAACTTGCTTTGAAAGGAAGTAATCAGGATTTAATTCGTCAAGCAAAATTCCAAAAGGAACGATACGAAGCAATTGTTAGTAGGCTAAAAACACTTGTTGGGGAGCAACAGCCACAAGTAGAGGCAATTAAAAGTAATTTGAAATCTTGGGAGAAAAAGGTTTCAGAAGCACAGAATGAAGTATTACGCAGTAAACCTAACAACAGTGAGTTTTCACCGACATTCATTAAGTTTGAACATGAAAATGTTGATGTATGGGTTGATGATGAATTACAGCGACTTAAAGAAGCATTATTGCTACCACCTAAACCTCAAGAGCAAACTAAAGCTAAAAACGACAGCAAAGTGCTTTTAGCACAGGCTATTCATGAGACACAAGAAGCTGTCAACAGCGCTGTTGCTAATCAAGAAGGTATTGAGAAAGATTTTGAAAAAGCGCAGAAAGAAACTAAATACTGGAACGAAAAAGTTCAGGACGCTTTGAGAAACAATGATGATGATTTAGCCCTTCAAGCTGTAGTGAATAAAAAAATACAAAATAAAATTGTGCTTATTCTTCTAACTCAGCTTCAACAGCAGCAAGCAACAGTAGCTTTGCTCAGAGAAAATCTGATGACTCTAGAAAATTTCAAGAAAACATTAGGCAATGACACAGAATTCTAAAACAGGCGCAGCATTTATTGCAGGCGGAACCATAACAGGTGTTGGTGTTTCTGCAACAGTTGGCGGGATGGGACTAGCGGGCGGATTTGGCGCAGTCGGCATTGGTACAACTCCTGTAGTCGGTGCTGGCGCTGTGGCTGGTGCAGCTGCTTATGGCGCTTTTAAAGCCTTAGCAGAAGGAGATGCTGCTGCGATCGCTACAATGGGAATTGGTGCAGTTGGCGGTGCTGGTGTTTATAGCGTCGTCGGTGGTATGGGTTTAGTCGCACCGAAAGTAGGGCTGGCATTTGGGATTGGTGCAGTACCGATGGCAGGAATTGGTGCAGTAGTCGGACTCGCCGCCTATGGTATTGCCAAACTGTTAGACGAATCGGGAATTAGCGAAACTCCAGCACAGCTTTTCGAGCGCATGGAAGAGAAAGTTTTGCAGATGGGCTACTATTCCGAAGCAGTGATGGAATTAGATGCATTGATGGAATTAGAAGCATTTTTATCTGGTGAGGATCTCAACCAAAAATTTGCTGGTTTGGAAGTCGAGGATGAGTTACAAGCGCTTAAGGCTAAATTCAAGAAAAAATCAGAATATGTTACGCCTAAAGCTTCTATTCCCATTATTGAACCAGAAATAATATCTTCAACCCAGCAAGCTGAAACTTGGAGATGTGTACGCACACTCAAGGGACACTTAGGGGCAGTTAATGCGATCGCAATCAGTCCTGATGGTAATACTTTAATCAGTGGTAGTGATGACAGACAAGTTAATTTGTGGAACTTGAAAACTGGAAAATGGCTTTACACCTTCTCTGGACAAGCAGAAGCAGTTTTATCAGTTGCTATCAGTCCTGATGGACAGCAGATTGCAAGTGGTAGTGTCGATCGCAAAATCAGCAGTTGGCAGATGGACACAAAAAAATTTATCCAGACATTCTTTTATTTAAACTCTCCCTATAGTCATAATGGTTTTGTTAACTCAGTAGCCTACAGTCCTGATGGGGCAATTCTTGCTAGTAGTGCTGCCGATAAAACGATTAGAATTTGGGGACGCTACACGGGAACAGTAAAACGTACCTTGAATGGACATTCAGATGCAGTTTTATCTGTCACCATCAGTCCCGATGGTAAAATTCTTGCAAGTGGTAGCGCCGATCAAACTATTAGAGTTTGGGATGTCAAAACTTGGGAACAGCGCTATATTCTCACTGAACATTTGGGTGCAGTTAATACAGTTGCCATCAGTTTTAACAGTCAAATTCTGATTAGTGGTAGCACCGACAGCACAATAAAGCTGTGGAATCTCCAAACTGGAGAATTACTTTCTACTCTGACAGGACACTCAAGGGCAGTTTTGTCTGTTGCCATCAGCCCTGATGGAAAAACCCTCGCCAGTGCCAGCCGAGACGGTACAATCAAACTTTGGAACCTCCACACTGGGGAACTACTACAAAATCTTTCCGGGTGTAATCCCGTTGCTTTTAGCCCTGATGGGAAGACGCTGGTAAGTGGCGGTAATAGTGGAAGCATCAAGATTTGGAATGAATTTACTCTTGACTCTGGATTATTTGGGGAATGGTGGGAAGTCTTGGGCGTAAATCAGAGCGATCGCCCCAATGTTGTTAAACTTGCATACCGCCGATTAGCAAGATTGTATCATCCTGATCTTAATAGTTCTGCGTAGGCGTAGCCCGTCGTAGACATCGCAAAAACTTCGATGCAAGCAATTAATCGAGCTTATAAAGAATTCCAGGAGCATTTAAACCCACATTCCGCAGGTTAGTTAGCAAAGCAGATAATATTTTCGACAGGGGGAACCAAAAAAGTTGAGAATCCAGTGTCTTTCAGGAGTCAAAT
>NZ_JAWJTF010000340.1:0-2074 GCF_048836525.1 Nostoc sp. CALU 546 | reverse complement strand
CCTGCCAATATTTCTAGGGCAGGCTTTAGCCATTTGCGAAGTTTTGCTGGAGCATATTCACTTAAGCAGATAGCAGCTAACAATCCTAGTGGTAATGCTACTGCGATCGCAATTACAGATATCAACAATGTGGCGCTAATTAGCACCATGATTCCAAACTGCTTATTAGTAAACAGCGGCGTCCATTGTGTGTCTGTTAAAAACTGCCAAATCGAAACTTCTTGAAAAAATTCAACAGTTTCAAAAATCAGCGTTAAGACAATGCCAATTGTGGTTACAACCGAGACAAAAGCAAACAAGGCAAACAGCGCTCTGACGCCAGTTTCCACCCGTTTACTCAAAGCCCGATTGGGCTGCCATAAGTTGGAATTGCTTGGTTGATTAGATAACGGGTTGGAAGTCATTTGCGGACAACCTCATAAATTAAAACTCCTTTTGTATTTATGGACACACTACCATTCTATGAGAACTGCCCTAGTACTAGAAATAAAGCTTACTTTCAAGACTATAAACCTTGAATGAAGTAAGTATAAGCAGACTTTTTTTACAATCTACCACTTCCAGCTACTAGGGCTTAGTGCAAATTGTGCAGATAAACTCCTCAAAAAAGCAATTAGTGGATAACTCTTACTTTTCTTGCTTGAGAAGGTCTTTCAGAGTAACGCCCACTTGAGAACCCTTACCCTCAAAAACGGAGCCTACTTTCCCACTATTGAAGCGTCCCTGAACTTCAGTGAGTAAATCGCTAGGTAAAGGCACATAGCCCACTTCTGTAACTAGCTTTTGGTTTGCCGGAGCATAATTGAAATCAACAAAAGCCTTGACTTCAGGACGAGTCGCCGCAGTTTTCTTAACGTAGATAAACTCTGGACGAGCAAGCGGCTGGTAAGTACCATCGCCGATGGTTTGTGGACTAGGCTGAACACAGCCCTTACCAGCATCAATGCCAACCAGCTTTAACTTCTCTTTGTTATTTTCGTAATATGCATAGCCGAAGAAAGCCAAACCGCCTTGGTCAGCACTTACACCCTGTACCAGAGTATTGTCATCTTCACTAGCAGTAAAATCCCCTCGGCTTTCCCCTTCTTTACCAACGACTGCTTGAGTGAAATAGTCGTAAGTACCAGAGTCAGTACCAGGGCCGTACAAACCTATTTTCTGTGCAGGGAATTGAGGGTTAATTTGGTTCCATTGGGTGATTTTGCCTTGTGCCCCAGGTTCCCACATTTTCTTTAGTTCATCAACTTTGAGGCAACTTGCAAAGTTGTTTTGGGGGTTAACTACTACGGAAAGACCATCGTAAGCAATGGGCAATTCAATGTACTCAATGTTGCCTTTCTTACAGAGTTCCACTTCTTCGGGCTTAATGGGGCGGGAAGCATTAGAAATATCAGTTTCACCCGCACAGAATTTCTTGAAGCCGCCACCCGTACCAGAGGAAGCCACAGTAACTTGCACTCCAGGATTAGCCTTTTGAAACTCTTCTGCCATCGCCTCAGAAATAGGATAGACGGTACTAGAACCATCAATCTGGACTTTTCCAGATAAATTTGATCCGGCTGCTGTATTGGTGGCTGGGGTAGCGCCGCCATCAGCTGGACTAGAGTTGTTAGAAGCTTGATTGTTATCGCCGCAAGAGCTAATACCAATTGCTAGAGCAACTAGGGGAGCAACCAACCGCACCTTTGAAGAGAACATAAGGATCTTTATAGAATGATGCTATGGATTAACAGTATGAACATTAGCACTCTAGAGTAAGAGGAAGGTTAAGAAATGGTTAAATGAACACTAATGCATACTTATAATTTTTAAAACTTCAAGTTACTAAAAGCACACGTCAAAAAACATATTATTTGATAGCTTGATACAAATTATACCACTAGTTGCTACTAACTAGATAAATAACTTCGGTACATTTTTAATATTTTTTTGAATTCGCACATTCTTAAATAAATTTACTGCTACACAGTAGCAATCAATTATCAATCAAGAAGCAGCTTTAATGTAGGATATTCCGTATCGAAATGGGAACCCAGACCTCTCCTTTAGGTTCTGTGTACTCCTACTCTTAAGC
>NZ_JAWJTF010000364.1:0-1881 GCF_048836525.1 Nostoc sp. CALU 546 | reverse complement strand
CCCCATGCCCAATTTATTTTGAATAACAGGTTGTGCCTGGAGTATCTTCGGGTTGAAACTCGTTACATTCTCTAAGATTTTGACGCTCTAACGACCAGCCATAAGGTTTATCGGAGGTGACTACACCATTAGCTAGAGTTGTTAGTCGGAAGTTAGCCCCCCGAAAATTGGTAAAATCCAATTTCGCATCTTTTAAGTTTGCTGCTTCTAAATTGGCGCTGATAAAACCGGCAAAAGATAAATTGGCATTTTCCAGGGATGCTGATTTCAAATTTGCTCCTGTTAAGGAAGCACCACTGAGATTTGCTGAATTTAGAACCGCACCTTCTAAATTTGCACCGGTGAGATCGGCATTCGTGAGATTAACTTCAGATAATGTAGCGCCGCTCAAGTCAGCCCCTCGCAAATTTGCTCCAGTTAGATTTACTTGAGTTAGATCAGCACCACTCAAATTACACCGGGGACAGGCACTTGTTGCCTTCAACTGATCTAAATCTAGCTGATTTAATGCAAGGCTCTGCTCTGCAAACCCGAAACAAGCTAATAGGACGCTAGTAGCAACAATCTTAAATTTCATATTTTTTACAGATATCCACAAAAATGACAAGTTACGCACATTGCGTACTGTCATAGTTACATATACCGCCTCCCTAAAAAACAGCAGGGATGAAGCATTCATTAAGAAGCTGTAAAAATACTATAAATTCTAGTGGTAAGACTACTCAAATTGAAATGTAGGCTATAGAATCGATTCGTAAGGAACTATACCGAACCAATTATAGACTACCATATATGTGATCCCCCTAGCTCGATGAAAAATACGACTAGGGGGATCTTGTTTTTGGGCACTTGATTGAAAATGTTGGGTTTCGTTCCCCAAAGCGCGATCGCCGATAGCATATTGGTAAAATCAGCTTTTCAACGATCGCCCCTTATCCGTCACCATCCAAAATGCTGCTGATATCTTGTGTTGCGTAGCGCGATCGCCTACTCTGGATCAGGTTCAATAGGCGCTTGACGACTGTGGCGGACATGAATAATAGCTACAACATCCTCCTCAACCACAAACAATACTCGATATTGTCTACGTTTACAGACGAAGAGTTGACGAATTTCTCGCCCAATTGCTTGTGCTTCGGGCGCTATTGGGCATCGTTTGGGAAACAGGTGTAGGGAGGCAATCTCATCTTGCAAGTCGTAATACCATTGATTAGCAGTTTCAGCATCAAAGTTGTCACACATCCAACGGTAAGTGTTTTCTATGTCTTGAAACGCGCTTGGCTGGATCAAAACCTGATAAGTCATGGGCGAGGGGGAATCTGGAGTCGATGACGTAGTTCTTCTAAGGCTTGAGTAGCGGGAAGTCCTTCACCGCGATCAAACTCGGCTAATCCCTGCCGAAGACTGATGATGGTTTCCAAAGTGTCCAGTTCAAGTTCAGCAGATTGAATCGGATGCGCTTTGAGAAATTGCAAAAATTGCAGCACTGGTAGCAAGAGTTCATCGGACGTGTTTGCTAGTTCCTGGAATAAGAGTTCGCGTGTCGTCATGATGGCGATCGCCCTTTCTAGAAGTTGTTCTCAATATACCAATCGCCTGTGAACTTTCCCGAAAATGCGATCGCTTTTTGCCTGGATTTAGATCCCCGACTTCTTAAAGAAGTCGGGGATCTGAGTTTCCCCAAAGCGCGATCGTTTTCGATCCAGCTACTACTTTACTTTGCTAATACTGTCGCACAAGTGCCTGTCGCTCTCGCTGACATGAGGATTATTCTCTAAATAAGCGCGTACCAAATCGCAATTACGCCTCATTAAAGGGTCTAACTCCAATTTTGTAAGATTCCAGAGTTTGATTGTCTTGTCATCACTACCAGAAGCCAAT
>NZ_JAWJTF010000087.1:0-41871 GCF_048836525.1 Nostoc sp. CALU 546 | reverse complement strand
GTCGTGGTGGCAATGCCCCTGTTAATTGGTCTATCTTACACAATTTTTTCATTACGATCGCCCGCAAACTCGGTTTCCGAACTATTCCTCAAGCACAACGCGCCCTCTCCAATCAACTGCACAAAGTTTTTTCTTTCTTTGTATGAAACCACCCTGCTTCTATTCCCAGTCTGAGGGGGCGATTTGTAATTTCTTGATTAATTACTTGCGCTTCGGCCAAAAACTCTAGATTTTTCTGGTGTTCATAAATTAGTTCGTTTTCAATTGCTTGTAATCTTTCTAATTCTTGTTGAGTTAAAGATTCATAATAGATTTTCACCGTTTTTTTATGGTCATCGAGGATTTTGAAAAACTCGTAAACCATACCCGCAGTTCCAACAACAGCTAAAACTGGTGCTGCTGCGGTTAAAGCGATCGCAATTGGTGGACAAGCTGCTGCTACTGTTGTGGTTACAAACGCTGTCACACCCCCAACTGTGCCGCCTTTTACGGTATCTTTCAATGTTTCTATAGCGGCTTCTTGTGCAGAAATTTCACCCCGAACTACGCGCAGCGCGTTGGTTAGTAACGAAAATGGTGCTGTCGTCGCTACACCAATGACTGCTCCAAGGGGCGCGGCTTTAACTCCTGCTTTGACTGCACCTGTTAGGTTATCAAAATGCCATTTAGCATCTAGTCTCATTTGCTCCTGCGAAGTCATGGGTTTATCGCCACGAGCTAAATTATCTTTGCCGTTTTCCCACTTGATATTTTTGGGATCATTTGAGCCGCCTTTGCTATGTGGTTTGATATGACTGGCGTGCTTATCTGATAGGTATTTTTGAGTATTAACATCAGCCGATTTGCCATCAATCCCTGCTCTCTGAGATGGAGGGATTTTATCTAACATTTCTTGGGCTTGCACTCTGGTTCTGATCGGATCACCAGATCGAATCCCACCTTTATATAATCTACGGGCTGCACTTAAGGATAAATCCTGTAATTGGGCGTGTTGAACGTTAATGTTGGCAGCAGCGTTAAAAGCGGAATTACGCTCTTGTTCGTCAGACATGGGTAGACCAATCTAGTATGATGTATTAGCTTATTTTCTTATGGTTCCCATTTGAACCCAGATGCGATCGCTGAGGCAGCTAAAAACCCAAAAGATGGAATAATCCAGAAGATGGCAAAAATAGCCCTCAAGTTCTTGAAAGGTGCGTTGGCGTAGCCCGTCGTAGACATCGCTGATTTGCCTGCTAATGAAAAGCTAATTGAAGTCTGTAGTAAGCTTTTGCCTGTAATTACTAAGTTTTTCGGCTTGTCATAACTCAGTGCTTTTACCCTGCCAGAAACCCTTTAATTGCGGGTAGAAATATATGAAATCTTATATTTTGAAACTGTATGTATTTTAAAATAGGCGGGATTGTGGGAGCGATCGCTATTTTATTGAGTAATGGTAGTGCGATCGCTCAAGATGCACAAAGATATCTCACAGTAGGACATGATAAATTAGGAAACAGTGTAGCTCTGGATACACAAACTATTAAGGGCACTACATACAAGCTTTACGGTATCTATGGAGATGGTATCTTTGAGACTACGTTCGATGCTTCGTGCAAAGAATCGCGGCTTTTTCTTAATCGCATTGCCATTTATGGGTTGGATGGACAGCTACTTCAAGAAGATCAGGAGAAAGGAGAAATACCTTTTGTAGCTAATTCTTCACCAGGTAAAGGAATGCAAATTGTTTGTCAAAAGATTGGTGCAGGTGGTTGGTAGGTTCTCAATATTTTATAAGTTGGGAATGGGGAATGGGGAATGGGGAATAGGGAATAGGGGATAGGGGATAGGGAATAGAGAAGAAACTTAATCACTAAATACCCAATGCCCAATGCCCCATGCCCAATCAATATACAGGTAGAAACTACTAAGGACAAAACAAGGTGTCACGCGTATCTCGTCCTGTAATGGAATTAGTCCCTTTGGCAAGTTTGCACAATTTTTTTTGCTCATCGGAACGCAGCAGCGTATCGGTAAAATCTGCCCCATCAATGATTGCACCGTCAAATCTGGCGTTAGCAGCAAAAGCACCCTCCAACAGTGCATTTGTCAAATTTGCTCTGACTAAACGAGCCGAGTCTAAAGTGGCATTTCTCAAGTCAGAACCCTCCAAATTCGCAGATTCTAAATTTGCTGCAAAGAAGCTGACACCGTTCAAATTAGCTCGGCTGAAGTTGCTCTGGCGAAGATTAGCTTTGGTAAAGCTGGAGTCTCTTAAATCACGTCCTGAGAAATCAGCCTCAACCAAAATTTCTTTATTATATTCGAGTGCCAAAGCTGTTGGAGCAAAACCGACCGTTGCAGTGATGCCAACTATTGCCCAAAGGAATAAGCTGAGTATGCTTGCCCAAATGTGATGGTGTGTTTTACGCTTCAACCCCAATTTTGTTCGGGATGAGTTGAGTTTAGAACCCGCTGTGCGTAGCCCGCCACAGGCATCGCTTAACCTAGAATTCATAAAATTCATGATATTTTTAGTCAATGGCTAACCTTCCTCCATCCCATTATCCAGATATTGGTCATTTAGGAGAAGACCTAGTAGCCGAGTGGTTGCAATCTACAGGTTGGATAATTCTCCATCGTCGCTTTTCTAGCCGCTGGGGAGAAATTGATATTATTGCTGAATATCATGCAGCAACTAGCGAACAGAAGAGGAGCAGGGGAGAAGGGGAGCAGGAGAGCAGAGGAACAGGCGAAGAATTCCTAATTCCTAACTCCTCACTCCTCACTCCTCACTCAGCACTGGCTCAACGCAACAGCACTCAGCACTCATTATTGGCATTTGTTGAAGTCAAAACCCGCAGTTCAGGTAGTTGGGATGCTGGGGGAAGAAGTGCAATAACTACACAAAAGCAAGCAAAAATTTGGCGTACAGCTGGAATATTTTTAGCCCAGTATCCTGAGAAGGCAGATTATTCTTGTAGATTTGATGTTGCTATTGTCTACTGTCAAAGAATATCAAAAAATCTGACTGGGGTTACAGCAAGCCAGGAAGCTCTAGCTACTTTATCAGTAGACGGATATAAGTTTAAGCTGCAAGAATACATTCCGGCAGCTTTCGACTCTTCAATTGATAATGGTTAATCGGTAATGGATAAGATATCTTCATTACCAATGACCAATAATTTTGTAGTGGCGTTACAACCAAATAGTGTCACGCCAAGGTTTCTGGGCAGTAGCCTAAGCCCCGGACAAACTGTTGTCGGAAGGCCTCGATTTCGTCTCTCTCTGGACTACCATGAGAAACGATCGCTACCTGATAGCGACGCATTACGTCCACAGGGCACTGTCCCGCTTCCAAACTCCAAAGTGCCATTTGCACCCTCATTGGCGGTTCATAGCTAATTCCTAATTCGTTTAGAAAAGCCCGAAAGTCGCCATCTTCTTGGGGCGAGACTTGACCTCTGAGTTTGATCCTAACCACCCAGCCATCAATTTGATGAATTACGGTGACGAACGAAACTGGTGTCTGGGGTCTAGCGTGGAGGTGTTGAACGACCCTCAGGGTTAGACTGGCATTTGCCAGATAGTACAAGTATTCCATGTTTGTTGGTGCTTGGGATCAAAGCCAATCCTACATATCTATCTTCGTCAATCAGTGCCTCTTCCCGGTAGGGTAAAAGCCCCCGTTTTTAGATGGGGAGGTTTACCCAATTTTTATGTTAATTTTTCCGTGTTACTTAATAGTAACAATCTTATAGCCTTGCGGCAAAACTGAGCGAAGATGCCTTAAAGTTCCTTTAGAAGGGAAAGCTAAAACTAGCTTTTTTAAGAGAGTATAAATACTAGATAAAGCAAAAACTAGTACAAGCTAATTTGAAAGATACCTCTCGCCCACAAGCAAAAGATTTGGAATTAGATTGCTCGGTAGCTGGCTATGACTACGAACTACCTCCAGAATTCATTGCCCAAAACCCAGCAGTTCCTAGAGATAGTTCACGATTACTGGTAGTTAATTCTTCTACTACAGGCATCGAAACAGCACCCCTACACCACATTTTCCATGATTTGCCTGCACTGCTGCGCTCTGGTGATTTGTTGGTTATGAACAATACAAGAGTCATTCCAGCGCGGCTTTATGGTCATAAATCTACTGGTGCTAAAATCCAGGTGTTGCTGTTGGAAGAACGGCAGCATAACTGTTGGTTAGCTTTAGTTAAGCCAGGAAAAAGCTTCAAACAGGGAGCTAAGATTATTTTTGAACCAAGGCAATTAGGAATTAGGGATCAGGAAGATTCCTACCCAGTCCCCAGTCCCCAACTCACGGCTACAGTTATAGAAACAGACGTAGCAACTGGGGGGCGTTTGTTGCAATTTGATGTGCCAGAAGGAAAATCTTTGGTGCAACTGTTAGAGGTGTTTGGTGAAATCCCGCTACCACCATACATCACTACTTCAGAAGCCGCTGACGGACAGTATCAGACAGTTTATGCCAAACAGCCAGGAGCGATCGCAGCACCGACGGCAGGATTACACTTTACCCCAGAATTATTAGAAAAGTTGCGCGATCGCCAAATCAATCAAGCTTTTGTAACGCTACACGTTGGTGTAGGCACATTTCGCCCTGTGGAAGTGGAGGATGTAACTACCCATCAAATGCATGAAGAATGGATTGAAGTTCCAGCCGCCACAGTAGAGCAAATCCGCGCCACTAAAGCAGCTGGCGGTCGGATTATTGCTGTGGGAACAACGGCAGTACGGGCTTTAGAAGGGGCGGCTAAATCTGGGAATTTACAACCATTTTGCGGGAAAACAGACTTGTTTATTTATCCCGGCTACCAATGGCGGGTGGTGGATGGTTTGATTACCAATTTTCACTTACCGCGTTCTAGTTTGCTGATGTTGGTAAGTGCCCTAATTGGCAGACAACGGTTATTAAATATATACTTTGAAGCGATCGCTTCAAAGTATCGCTTCTATTCCTTTGGTGATGCCATGCTAATTTTACCGGAAGCTGTGAGAGTGGAGAGTTAGGAGTTAAAAGTTGGGAATTTGGAATTTTTTCTTTCGTGGTGGGTACTCTGACTTATGAGGAGTTAAAAATAAGTACAGGTCTGCTATTCATGTCTGAAAAATACCTATATTCTCATTGGTTTAATTTATTTTGCCAGGTGACACTTGCTGGCTGTTCTACGTTTTTGGTCTTGGCTGCACCAACAATTACTAATTTGCCCGGAAGCAAGCTGCTAGGAGAAACCGCAATTTCTCAGGATCTCCAAGCAGCTAGCTTTTTTCAGCAGGGAGTGACGCGCTATAATCGCAAAGATTTACAGGGGGCGGAATATGCCTTTCGCCAAGCGTTACAGCGAGATTCTAGCCTTGGGGCCGCGCGAAATTATCTGGGTAATATATTCATGGAGCAAAATCGCCTGGATATAGCTTTACAAGAATATACAGAGGCGATTAGGATTAATCCCAATTTGAGTGAAGCTTATTATAATTTAGGGTTAGTGTTGCACCGACAAGGAGAAAAAGATGCAGCGATTACGGCTTATCGCCAAAGCCTGGTAATAGATTCCACAAGGGTAGCAGCGCTATATAATCTGGGTTTGGTGCTGTATGAACAAGGACAATTACAAGAAGCGATCGCAGCATACCAGCAAGTAATCAATCTAGATAGCAGTTATGCCAATGCTTATTTTAACTTAGCGATCGCCTTGCAACAACAAGGTCAAACAGAGCTTGCGATCGCTACTTATCGCCAAGCCTTGCAACTAGATCCTAAAAATGCCACAGCCTACAACAACATGGCAAGTTTACTGGCAATGCATGGCCAAGCTTCAGAGGCTATTTCTGTTTATCGGCAAGCTATTCGCCAAAATCCTAAAAATGCCTCAGCTTACTATAACTTGGGAGTCACTTTATATAATCAGGGCGACATCAAAAAAGCTAGTGGAGTTTTGAAACGCGCTCATAAGGAATATCGTCAGCAAGGCAATATTGAACAAGTTGAGAAAATTGAGCAGCTAATGCAGCAAATTGCCCAGAAGGCTGGACAACAGCAACCTCAAGCCAGTCAAACATCTACTCCTGCTCAGAGTTCAGATTCTACAAGTAATGTAGTACAAACACCTGAGCAAAAGACGCCGAATCAACCAGAAACGCCAGCTAACCCTGGCGATGTCCCTGTCTCAGTTGAGCCACAATCTACTTCAACGAGTCCTGGACAATAAAACAGGAGTCAGAATACAGAATTCAGAATTCAGAATTTAGAATGCTCCACCCATAAAGGGATAGAGTTTTAAGGTGAGAATATTTTAATTTTTTTCGCTTGACTTCGGGCGTTAGCCTAGCGGGACGTTAGCGGTAGCGTTTCTAAGAGTTGTACGGTTTTAACCAATATTCGTCACCCACTCGTACAGAATTCATACTGAATTCTGACTCCTGAATTCTGAATTCTTCTTATAAAAAAGTCAGAGTTAGGAATAAATTAATAATCTCTAACTCTGCCAATTTTAGATTGAAGGAAAAATCTAAAATCTAAAATTGAATGATCTCTAACTTTTTTTTAAATCGGCAAACGATTGATATCTTTATTGCAACCAATAACGACCATTGCTGAACCACGCTCTAAACGCTTAGTAGGGTCAGGATTAATTTGAAATTTCCCATCCTGACTTACTGCTAGTAAATTTAACCCGTAGCGATTACGAAGTTGCAACTCGGTGATTGTTCTGCCGTGAAATTCATCAGGCACAATCAATTCTACAATGCTGTTATCTGGGTCGAGGTCAAACCGATCTAAGATTGCTGGTTTGGTAAGAGTACGCGCTAGGGCACAACCCGCTTCATACTCAGGAAAAACAACATGATCTGCACCTACTCGCCGCAACAGTTTACGGTGAACTTCACTAGAAGCTTTGGCAACTACGTGGGGAACACCAGCCTCTTTCACATTTAGGGTAGTTATGATGCTTTCCTGAACATAGTTGCCTATCGCTATAATCACAGTATCAAATTCAAAAATTCCAGCTTCTTTAAGTGCAGCCGGTTCTGTAGAGTCTAGTTGTAAAGCATGACCAACTATTCCCTCGGTTAATGCTTCTGAAACTCGTTTTTCATCAATATCTGTTGCCAGCACTTGATAACCAAAATTGTGCAGGGTAGAACAGACAGATCGACCAAAACGACCTAATCCAATTACAGCAAATTGGTGGTTATCTTTACGTAAACTGCGAAAAAAACTTAATGATGAAAGATTCACCTTTGTTATCCTTATTATGGCTCCCTGTATTTAGGGCAAAAAACGCTTATACCGCTTGAATTAAAAATTTTATTTTTTGCCTTCAAATGTATATTTTATCAGTTTCGTGATTAGTCATTAATCATTAAGTCATTAGTCAAGAATTATTCTCTCCCATTCCCTACTCCCTCTCCCTAACTATCCCACGAGTAAATTTTCTTCAGGATAGTGAATTCTGGTAGGGCGAGGATCTCCTAGTACAGCGGACATTAGTAGTAAAACACCTACTCTTCCAACGTACATGCTTAAAATTAAGATGAGCTTTGCAGCTGTGGAGATACTTGCTGTAATGCCTGTAGAAAGCCCGACGGTAGCGAAGGCTGATACCACTTCAAACAAAATTTGAATAAAATCCAATTTTGGATCTGTAAGGCTAATTAAAATGGTGGCTAAAATCACGGTTGCCACTGAACCTACCAACACACCTACAGCTTTCAAAATTAAATTTATTGCTATTTTGCGATCGTATAACAAAACGTCTTCTTTCCCCTGGAGAATTGCTTTAGTGCAACTGGTCAACACTCTCAGAGTTGTTGTTTTCATTCCTCCTCCTGTACCACCTGGACTTGCACCAATAAACATCAGCGCAATCGTAATGAATAGTCCAGCGGTAGTCATTTTGCTAATATCGATGGTGTTAAAACCGGCAGTTCTGGGAGTAACAGATTGAAACCAAGCTACTAATATCTGGTCACGAAAGTTTAGAGAGCCAAATGTTTCAGGATTTCTAATCTCTATACAGAAAAATGCAACTAACCCTATTACTAATAATATAATAGTTGTGCTAGTTGCAACTTTGAAATCTAGGGAAAATGTCTGATTATGAGTTTTTCTGAGGACGCGATCGCGCAACCAAAGATACATTTCCATAATTACCTGATAGCCAATCCCCCCAAAGATAATCAACATGGTGACGGTGAAGACTACTAAGAAGGATGATTGATAGCCAATTAAGTTATCTTTAAACAAACTAAAACCAGCATTATTCCAAGCATTAATGCTATGAAAAATCGCTAACCAAAGTCCTTGACTCCAGCCATATTTTGGAACAAAAGCTGGTAGAAGTAAGAATACTCCTGTAATTTCAAAAATTAAAGTTGTGGCAATAATTGAACGGATAACTTGAGAGCTACCACTCATTCCCGGTCGATCTAAAGCTTGTTGAATAGCAATTTTTTGCCGCATATCAAATTTACGACCAATCAGCAAAATCAGAAATGTGGTAGTTGTCATGTAGCCCAACCCGCCAATCTGAGCTAGTAGCGCAATAAATAACTGACCCCAAAAGGAAAAATGAGTACCAGGATCAACTACTGATAAACCTGTGACACAAACTGCGGATGTCGAGGTGAATAGTGCCACAATCAGGTTATCCCATGTACCATTGCTAGTCGAGAAAGGCATCATCAACAGGATAGTACCAACAGCGATGACAGCCAGAAACCCCAAACAAATTGTGCGAGCAACAGTCATATTAAGGTAAAATTTATAAAATTTTTTCCAGGGAAGATAAACCGGGGTTCAGCCTCTCTGGAAACAAAAACACCTTATTTAATTAAAAACATACATGGTAGCCTACCTGTATGTTTTTTTTGAATTCTACTTCGTCTCAATACTACTTTTTTCATGAGTGCAACACTTTACCAGCAAATTCAGCAGTTCTACGATGCTTCCTCTGGTCTGTGGGAACAGATTTGGGGGGAACACATGCATCACGGCTACTACGGTGCTGATGGCAGCCAGAAAAAAGACCGTCGTCAAGCTCAAATTGATTTAATCGAAGAATTGCTCAATTGGGCAGGGGTACAAGCAGCAGAAAACATCCTGGATGTGGGTTGTGGCATTGGCGGCAGTTCTTTATATCTGGCAGAAAAGTTTAATGCTAAGGCTACAGGGATTACTTTGAGTCCTGTGCAAGCTGCCAGAGCAACGGAACGCGCAATGGAAGCGAATTTGAGTCTAAGAACTCAGTTTCAGGTGGCTAATGCTCAAGCAATGCCTTTTGCTGACGATTCTTTTGACTTGGTTTGGTCACTGGAAAGCGGTGAACACATGCCAGATAAAACTAAGTTTCTCCAGGAGTGCTATCGGGTGTTGAAACCTGGTGGCAAGTTAATTATGGTGACTTGGTGTCATCGAGCGACTGATAAGTTACCACTGACGGCGGATGAGGAAAAGCATTTGCAGGATATTTATCGGGTGTATTGTTTGCCTTATGTAATTTCTTTACCAGAGTACGAAGCGATCGCACTTCAACTTCCATTAAACAATATTCGCACCGCCGATTGGTCGCAGGCTGTCGCCCCCTTTTGGAATGTAGTCATTGATTCGGCATTTACTCCCCAAGCGCTTTGGGGCTTACTAAATGCCGGTTGGACTACTATTCAAGGGGCGTTATCGCTGGGGTTGATGCGTCGCGGTTATGAGCGCGGGTTAGTTCGGTTTGGCTTATTGTCCGGCAATAAGTAGAAGATAGGGGGCAGAGGGAAAACTGCCCTCTTTTTCCTGCCGCGACCCGCTAAAAGGGCGGTGGAGTGTCAATAGTTGTTAGAATCACTGTAAGAATTTCTACCATGATGCTCAGTTTTCACCCAGTGCGATCGCTCCTTTTGCACACACATCTTTAAGGTCGCTACAATCATCACAGGAATCCAATGCACCATGTATAATGACCCTTGAATTGTTGCCCAAAGCAAAGACCATCCTCGTAAACTTTGAAATTGGTAAAGTCCAGCAATAAAGGCAATTGTCAGAATGATGCTGAGTAGTGTCTGGAGGGGGAACAGAACTGGATGATGGTTATAAAATATAGTCCAAACTAAATCGGGAATTAGTCCAATTGGCAGAATAAATTGCAATAGAAAAAACAATAACAAATCAATTTCTTTTGCCCAACCTAAAGTAAGAATTTGCGGAAAATAATCCAGGTAACGCTGATAGCCACCTTCAGCCCAACGACAGCGTTGATTCCAAAGTTTTGCCCAAGTAGTTACACCTTCTTCCTGAATTGATGGAACTGTAACAAACTCAATTTCCGCACCTGTTAAATAGAGTTTGAAGCAAAGATCCAAATCATCGGTGACAGTGTTCTCATTCCAACCTTGACACTTTTCTAACAATTCCCGACGAACTAACATTCCATTACCGCGCAGTTCAGACATTCCACCAATAGCAATGCGATGGGTTTGCAGAAAGCTATCACAATTCATTTCCATCTGCTGACAACGCGTTAAGAAGTTGGTATTAGCATTAGAAATTGCTTTTCGCACTTGCACTGCACCGATAGTTTGCTTCTGAAATAGAGGTACTGTTTGCCGGAGAAAATTAGTAGGTAACTGGGCATCCGCATCACAAACTAGGATAATTTCCCCTCTGGTAAAGGGAAAAACCGCATTCAAGGCCCCTGATTTACCACCTTTTGATTCCCGTCGATGAACTTGTAAAGCTGGAAATCGAGTTTGTAATTCCCTCAAAACCTGTGGTGTTTCATCGGTACTGCCGTCATCAACGACCCAGATATCTAAGGAATCGCTTGGATAATTCAATTGGTATAAGCTGTAAACTAGATCAGGCAAGACTAGACTTTCATTTTTAGCCGGAACTAAAATCGAGACTGGTGGTAAATAAATCTCACTCTCCATCACCGCCGCCACTGGTTTTGCTAGCAGCATTCGCAACGTTTGCACAGTCAGAATTGCCGTTAATCCCAGCATCAACCATTGTGTTTCTGGTAGCCAGTGCAGCAAACTCACGCCACCCCAGACCAATAAAACTATTATGGTTGCTTTGAGACGGCGATGAAAGCTAATATTTTTACTGGGCTGATCAGTGTTTTTTCCCACTTTATTTGCTATTTATGACTCCTATTTTATTTTTAAAAAATTTAGTACAACTTGAAGAGTCCTATTGCCTATTGCCTATTGCCTATTGCCTATTGCCTATTGCCTACCTACGCAAATAATTTCAGAAATCAAAGCGTATTCCTATATCTTTTCGGTTTCGGTTTCTTGCTTAGTCCTGCGACGTAATATTAGCATCGTCACCACTCCCAAAATAAAACCGCCCACCCCTGCTGCAACTGCTAGAATCCGCCCCAATTGTTGAGCAGAATTCAACACCGGGTTATTCAGCAGATTGGAGGAAAAATGCAGCGATTGAATCGTCCATTTATCTTGGAGTTTTTGCAGCACTGCTGTCCATCGCAATGCCATATCAGCCGCTTTGCCATCTTTGAAAGAAAAAGATGCGATCGCCTCTCCAGAGGCAACATCTATCTCTGGAGTGAGAAATGTTCTGAGACTATCTCCCTTTAGTTGCATTTTGATATCTTTAATGGAACTGGAAAACTGCTGATTCCAGTACTTTTCAAACTCAGGAACTTTGTGAAAAATCTGGTTATCAACTGTTGTTATGGTGAAATTTGGATGCAAGTAAGGCTCGATTTTGGAAAAATCGCGAGTGTTTAGGGCTTGCAGCGCAATATCCCGTGTGCGAATAATTGCATCTATCTCCTGTGGATTTACATCTGCCAGAGCGTATTGGGGTAGATTCCAAATTACTAACATTAACAAAACACTCCAAAGTAGCTGAGTGCAGTTGTTTATGCTTGTCCATTTCTGTTTGATCATATAAAAACCTGTAGATTAAGTGACGCTTAACTGATAATTTTTTTAATGTTACTACTCACATTCCGCACTTCATTTTATAGGACATAAAGAAATACAATAATCTTGTTTTTCTCCAAGATCCCCAAAGTGAGCTAGAGAAGCTACGTTCTTTGGGAAGCGCTGGAAAGATATACTACATGGCAAATGTATTTTCTACAGACAAGGGTGGTAACTTTAATAAAAGAGAGCGCACGGTTAATACAGGTGATGCAGACTACACGCAGTGTTAGTAGAAGGGGAAACCCTGCTTTCCTCACAAGTTCCTCAAATTGTTTTGCTACAAACATAAATGTGGGGCGAAAACTTTTAAGAAATTTAAAATTCAAAAGTTGCTAAACATAGTTGAGGGTTTGCTCATTTTTGACAATCCAACATCTGGAAACCCGAAACCGTAAAGACCAATAACCAATGAAATCGGAGGTCTATATGATGTTTAAAAAGATTCTAGTTGCATTAGATCGCTCAGAAATGGGGCAACGGGTTTTTGAGGAAGCATTGAGTTTAGCAAAGTTAACACAAGCTAGCTTAATGCTATTGCATGTCCTATCTCCCGAAGAAGAGGGTAGTCCTTACGGGCCTATGCTGTCTAATTTTGACTACTATCCGGGATTGAGCCATCAAAGTTTTGAGGTATACCAAAAGCAGTGGGATACCTTTAAAAATCAAGGAATCCAGATGTTGCAATCTTTTTGTGTTCAATCTAATACAGCAGGTGTAACTACAGAATTTACACAAAATGTTGGTAATCCTGGTCGGATTATTTGTGACTTAGCCCGTACTTATGGCGCTGACCTAATTGTTATGGGGCGTCGGGGTCATTCTGGACTGATGGAACTATTTCTCGGTAGTGTGAGTAACTACGTCCTTCACCATGCTCCTTGTTCAGTACATATTGTGCATCTTTCAGTTACTCCTAAAAAAGATGAAGTTGTCCAAGAAACTACAAGCAATTTAAGCATTAACTAACTACTAAGATTGCTTGAAGAAGAATGTAGAATTCAGCATTAAGAAATAAAACAGGAGTCAGAATTCAGAATTGGTGAATACTCTACCCATAAAGCGATAGAGTTTTAAAAACATAACTTACGCATTAATAAAGTAGACAAAAAATGATTGAATAAATCAGCAAAAAGCAGGTGATCGCTAGAAATGCGATCGCTCATCACCTTAACTCGGATTTCTCACTCATAGTGTGGGAGGGGTGGGAGGTAAAACTTCTTCCCCATCTCCCCATACTCCCCACACTCCTTGGATTTCTCACAAGTGAGAAATCCAGGCTTACAGCACTTCCAGCTATTATGCAATACAGACCGCCAGGGAATAGAATTCCCTGTCTAATGGTGCAAGTCCTCTAGAAGAGGACTAGAAAAACTTGGGTTAAAGCACTTTCAGCTATTATGAAATACAGTACAGTTTTTCTTCTTGCCCTTTTCTATCATAGCTTTCAGCTTTGAGGATGTACCTCATAGCTGCCGGAAGTGCTGTAAGTAAACTGATCGTTAAGCTTGAAGCTAAAACTGTATAGTGGATATCTATATACTACAATGTAGCATATAGATTAATCTCATCGGGTTTAATAGTTTGGCATTTCCTTGCATTAGTACTGGGATTTATAAATATGCTAAAGCTTTAGCGGCTGAGGTGGCAGTGAGAATATGCGAGTCTGTGGCACAAAGAGAAAGAACGAGATTTTTTAAATTACTTTGAAAGGGATACTCTAAAAATATTTTTTTGTAGCTTATTTAAATAATTCCAAACATTCATTTTTTAAAACTCCTTTTGTGACTTTGATGTTCCTAAATGACTTAGCAATTAACTCTTCACAAGATATACTAATTTGTGATTGATTTACGCTAATTAAATCTTCAATTGAAGCACCATACACAATTTCTGATAAACCACTCCAAATACAAGCTGTTGCACACATTGGACAAGGTTCGCCAGTTGTATATATGCTATAACCTTCTAAAGAAGGGTTTTTAAGTTTAGCAGTTAAACTACGAATAACGTTGATTTCCGCATGGGCGGATGGATCGTTGTCTCTCCTCACAGTATTATGAGCTACGGCAACAACTTCGTGATCTTTAACAATCACTGCACCATAAGGCGCATCGCCTTCTTTTGCTTCTGCCAATGCTAAACGCATAAAATATTCTGGGTTCATATAAGCTGGGGTTAACATAAGGATAATGGTTAATAATATCGTATTTCTAATGTTATAACTGGGAATTAAGATGTATTAATGGTCGAATATGTTACTGAGCAGACAAGAAACAGAATTTTACTTAAAAGACCTGGAAACACCAATAGGTAAAGCGATTAATTTAACACTTGCCTCTTTGGTGCTAATATCATCAGGAATTTTTGTGGTAGAAACATATAATATTCCTGATTATATGCGGTTTCAGTTAAATGTAGCTGATATTGCGATCGTGATCATCTTCGCGGTGGAATATTCACTCCGGCTGTGGAGTGCAGAAAACAAAATTAAGTATATTTTTAGCTTTTATTCGATTATTGACTTATTAGCGATTTTACCATTTTTTCTCGGAATGGTAGATATCAGCTTTATCCGCTTACTCCGATGGTTTCGGATTTTACGACTAATCAGATTTATTGATCGGAAATTTTTATTCGCCAGTGTCAGCACCGAAGATGGAATGATTTTTGCGCGAATATTATTTACATTATTTGCAATTGTTTTTATTTACTCTGGCTTAATTTATCAAGTCGAGCATCCGGTTAATCCTCAAAATTATGGTACTTTTTTGGATGCATTCTATTTTTCTGTTGTCACAATGACAACTGTTGGATTTGGCGATGTTACTCCAATTTCGGAATTAGGGCGTTTGCTAACAGTATTGATGATTTTTACCGGAATTGCGCTGATTCCTTGGCAAATAGGGGATTTAATTAAGCGAGTTGTAAAAACTGCTAATCAAATAGAAACAGTTTGTTCAGGTTGTGGTTTGGCTTTTCATGATCTAGATGCTGGGTTTTGTAAAAGGTGCGGGACTAAGTTACGTAATTCGTAATTCGTAATTCGTAATTCGTAATTCCAATTGCGTAAGGATTTTAGACATTTCAGATGGGTGGTTTATTTACGCAAAACTGGTACTAGTCGCAGATTTGATTGAGATGCGCCAGACTTAATGGAGTTCTATGATATCCGCTAAAATACTGTAAATGAGCAACGCCGCATTTCGCTCACATTTGCATCACATTTATTTATCATAATTTTGCTGATCAGCTAATAGTCAATTTTGGCGCAAACAGAATGACAGCAACATCTGAAAAAATCATCCAGCCACGTGAATGGCACAATCTATCTGCATCTAAGGTAGCTCAACATTTAGAGGCAAATCTAGAAACAGGTTTAACTTCAGATGAGGTGGTAAAACGGCAAGAACGTTTTGGTGCTAATGAACTTAAGGGTAAACGTGGAACTAGCCCAGTATTAAGGTTTTTGTTGCAATTTAACCAACCGTTATTGTACATTTTGCTGATTGCGGGTGCTATCAAAGCCTTAATCGGACAGTGGGTAAATGCTGGGGTAATTTGGGGCGTAACCCTAATTAATGCGATTATCGGTTTTATTCAAGAATCAAAAGCCGAAAGTGCGATCGCAGCCTTAGCTTCTTCAGTCCAAACTAATGCAACTATCCTTCGCAACGGCCAAAAGGTACAAGTTTCCTCAACGGAATTAGTACCTGGGGATTTGGTACTACTCACTTCTGGCGATAAAGTACCAGCGGATTTACGTCTGATCAAATCCCGAAATCTGCAAGTGAATGAATCAGCACTCACAGGTGAGTCAGTCGCTACTGAAAAAAATACACAGCCATTGAATACAGATACAGCCTTAGCCGAACGTCTCAATATGGCTTATGCTGGTAGCTTTGTAACTTTTGGTACTGGTAGTGGAATTGTGGTGGCCATTGGAGAAGCCACGGAAACCGGGCGCATTTCCCAACTTATTGAGCAAGGAACGAGCCTGAAAACTCCCTTAACTCGAAAATTTGATAAATTTAGCCGTACCCTGCTGTACATTATTCTCGGCATCGCGGCGTTGACATTTGCCGTCGGGTTGGGATACGGCAATACCTGGGCAGAAATGTTTGAAGCGGCTGTTGCCTTTGCTGTGAGTGCGATTCCTGAAGGATTGCCAGCTGTAGTAACTGTGACACTAGCAATCGGGGTTTCGCGGATGGCGCGACGAAATGCGATCGTTCGGAAATTGCCAGCGGTGGAAACTCTTGGCGGTGCTACAGTCATCTGTTCTGACAAAACCGGGACGCTAACTGAAAACCAGATGACTGTACAAGCAATTTATGTAGGCGGTGAACAATATACGGCCACTGGTACGGGATATGCGCCAGAAGGAGAAATTTTATTAGATGAACAACCAATAGATTGGCAGAATCTTCCCGCTTTAGCAGAATGTCTGAAAGCCGGTTTGTTATGTAATGACTCGTATTTAGAACAAAAGGAAGGACAATGGCAGGTTTTTGGTGATCCGACAGAGGGAGCATTGATCGCTGTTGCTGATAAAGTTGGACTGAATCGCAATAACTTAGAAGCCCAAATGCCCAGGCTTGATGTCATCCCATTTGAGTCTGAGTTTCAATATATGGCAACTTTGCATGAAGATGGGAGTAGAGAAAATTCTTCACGAGTTAAAACTATTTACGTTAAAGGTTCGGTAGAGGCAATTCTGAAACGTTGTCAGCAGATGTTAAATGCTGAGGGAAACCTTACCTCTGTAGATCCAGAAACCATACATCAAGAAGTGGATGTGATGGCGAATCTTGGTTTACGGGTGCTAGCTTTTGCGAATAAATCTGTATCCAATGCTCAAGATTCACTCGATCATGCAGATATCGAAAAGGATTTGGTTTTCTTGGGATTGCAAGGGATGATCGATCCGCCCAGAAGTGAGGCTATCAAGGCTGTAGAAGCCTGTCAAAATGCTGGGATTCAAGTCAAAATGATTACAGGCGATCATGCTGTGACTGCAAGAGCGATCGCTCAAAGTATGGGCTTTAATAAAAATGGTGAAGTTCTCGCTTTTACAGGCAGTGAACTGGCTCAAATGGAGCAATCAGAACTGGCTACAGCGATAGAAGATGGGGCAGTATTTGCCCGTGTTGCTCCAGAACAGAAACTTCGCATCGTTGAAGCCCTGCAAGCTAAAGGAGAGGTTGTTGCCATGACTGGGGATGGTGTCAATGATGCACCAGCCTTGAAACAAGCAGATATTGGTATTGCAATGGGAGGTACTGGTACGGAAGTAGCCAAAGAAGCCTCAGATATGATTTTAACTGATGATAACTTCGCCTCAATAGAAGCTGCGGTTGAGGAAGGGCGGACTGTTTATCGAAATTTGCTCAAAGCGATCGCCTTTATCCTACCCGTTAATGGTGGCGAATCGATGACGATTTTGATTAGTGTATTATTTGCCAGAGAATTGCCCATTTTATCTTTACAAGTTTTGTGGCTGAATATGGTTAATTCCATTGCCATGACAGTACCCTTAGCCTTTGAGCCAAAGTCTGAACGGGTAATGGAACAATCACCACGCAGCCCCCGCGAACCGTTACTTTCTAAAAGTTTAGTCAAGCGGATTCTGACAGTTTCTCTCTTCAACTGGATTTTGATTTTTGGTGTATTTGAATGGATACGACAAACTACAGGAAATATCGATTTAGCCCGAACAATGGCAATTCAGGCTTTAGTCGCTGGGAGAGTTTTTTATCTTTTGAGTATTAGTCAATTAGGAATGGCTCTAATTAATACGATTCGGGGAGTCAGACAGACATTTAGTGATGCATCGGCAATGGGAATTGGTATCGCTACTACCATAGTTTTACAGATTATTTTTAGTCAGTGGAACTTAATGAATAGCTTATTTTCTACTGCTCCACTGAATTTAAACCAATGGTTAATTTGCTTCCTTATAGGATTGCCAATGATTGGAGTATCAATTATAGTAAATCGTTTTGATCCTCTCAACTGATTTAAGTAAGTCGGCGCAATTAAGGCAAGAGACGCGATAAATCGCCGTCTCTACAATCATCAGACGGCGATTTATCGCGTCTTTATGATCTCAGGCACTACCCATAAGTAAAGGGTTGTGGCGTTTACTCGAATCACTCGCTTTGCTTGCCAATCACCCATATCAAAGCTGTGGGAAACAATGCGAGTGCCAGGTTTCAATTCTTTTAATAATTTTGGTCGTAGTTTGAAGTTAACATCGGGTAGCAGGTAAAGCGTTACTACTGTGGCTGGTTTTAAGTCAGTTTCAAACAGGTTTTGTTCCAGGAAATCGACGCGATCGCTTACTCCTCCTTTTTGAGCATTAGTAAGGCTTTCTTGTACAAGTTTGGGATTAATTTCTATACCAACAGCACTACGCGCATTATATTTCTGCACAGCAGTAATGGGAATTCGCCCATCACCGCTACCTAAGTCATAGACTACATCATTGCTGTTAACTTCTGCTAGTTTTAGCATAGCGTCTACTACTTGTGGTGGTGTTGCTACATAAGGTACATCTGCTCGGCTTCCTTGAGATTGAATTATCACCGCAGACTCTTGTTTTTCTGCCTCAAAATTTCGTTCTAAGGTGCAACCAGCAACACTAAATACGGCACTAACTCCAGTAATAAATAACAATATATATTCTTTATCAATCATGATTTTGATGCTTGTCAAAAAAACATGAAAAAATATTCTTAATTTAAAATTGCGCGTTCATTTAAATTTTTATTTCCAGTCGGTTCTGTAGTTTCGATGGGACGGTTTTGTATCCAAGCAAACAAGGCTGCACCACCTATTAAAATTAGAGTGATACTTGTGACAATTTGCAGCATAATACTGTAACGCATAATAAAATTTTAGATTTTACAAGGTTTAGAAGCCGAATATTGAGGAGTTAAACAAGGTTGAAATGTTCCATGTGAATGTTCGTCGGTGGAACTTGAAGTTGATGCAAGGCCATTTCTACTTGTTCCATCATTTTTGGCGATGCACAGATGAAGTATTGCCGTGTTGCACGTCGTTTAGGTATGTAACGTTGTAAAAGTTCCTTGTCTACATAACCACTTTCTCCTGACCAATCTTCTGCTGGTTCTTTGAGAACATGGATAATAGTCAAGTCTAACTTTTTCTTCAGTTCATCCAGTTCTTCACGAAATGTAATGTCTTCCCAATTCTTGCTAGCGTAGATTAACAAATAAGGGCGTTCATCTCCTCGTTCAGCATGAGTAATCAACATACTGATCATGGGAGTAATGCCGATACCTCCAGCAATGAGAACAAAACCGGAGGTGTCTTCGTAGCGATCGGTGGTAAACACTCCATAAGGGCCATCTAAGAAAGCTTTGGTTCCGGGTGAGACATCTTTAATAGTGTTGGTAAAGTCTCCTAAAGCTTTGATACTGAACTCAATCTTTTCTGTGTTGTCGCCATTGGAAGACATCGAAAAGGGATGTTCTCGCATCCGAAACGGAGAAATTTCGAGGGTAATCCAAGCAAATTGACCAGGCTGGAAGCGAAAACCTTCGTGTCCTATGGGTCTAAGTGCGAGTGTCCAAACGTTACCGACTTCGGGGCGTACTTCCTCTACTAGATAAGGCTTTTTCAGCATTAACCAAGGTTTTACCAAACGCACATAAATTAGTAACCAGATAGCAGTAAGTGCGATCGCAGTCCATAATACTGCTTTCCAAAATAACCCTAAATAATTACCCACACCGAT
Source organism: Nostoc sp. CALU 546 (assembly GCF_048836525.1). Lineage (NCBI taxonomy): Bacteria > Bacillati > Cyanobacteriota > Cyanophyceae > Nostocales > Nostocaceae > Nostoc > Nostoc sp. CALU 546. The sequence goes on along the minus strand of NZ_JAWJTF010000087.1, from coordinate 22,163 downwards.
AGCGTGTCCCAAACCCAAGCCAACTGTTAAAACTGCCAAAATTCCATGAAGAGTCCGCCAAGGTTCGTAAGGAATCTTCAGTTGTTGTCGCCATACGCTAGTAACAACCAGCGTTATTAACGCCAAGGTTGCTAAAACAGCCATTCTGGCTCGCCACGGTGCTGTAAAAAAGTTCAATAATTGCAGTGTTTCTGGCTGCACTACGAACAAAATCAACGGATGAATCAGGACAAAGGTAAACGCTACTAGTGAGATGTAGCGGTGAAACTGAAGAATGATATCAACGCCGTAAGAGGCTTCAATCCGATTAATCCGGGCGGTAAGGGCAAATTGCAATGCCATCATCGCCAAAGCAATGAAACCCAATGCAACCGACAAGTCGATCCAAAACCCTCTTCCTGTCAGGGGAGGATAAATGAGTAAAATTAGCAAAGGTAACAGGGTGATGAATATATACGCCCCAATCCAACCAAATGCGATCGCAACCGGACTATGCATTAACAAACTTTTCATCATCCACCTCCTCTAAGTCTGTTGCTATGAGGGGCGCATCTATTCACTTTTGACCAGTTCACCACATTCCACCAGTTATATAAAATTGCTAAAACCGTTGTATTCGCTTCAGGTAATTGAAGCCACAAGTCTTAATAGAATTGAGTTAATGATTGCTAAAGTAATAGAACCTAGCAAAGCGCTCCAAAAGCCATGACGTAATCTAAAACCTGGGACAATTAAAGCCGATAATCCAAAGATGATGGCATTTAAGACAAAGAAAAATAATCCTAAAGTAAGGATAATGAATGGAAAGGTAAAAAATGTGAGAATTGGCAGCAAAACAGCATTCAAAATGCCAAACACTATAGCAGAAATGGCTGCTTTACCAAAACCATCTATTTCTATTCCCAAAAATGGCAGCCTAGCAATAATTAAAAAGCTAACAGCAGTGACTAACCAAGTAATGATGAAACCTATCATCATGAACCTCCTATTTTTTAATTAACTTTTCTCTTGCTCCAAAATATTGGAAGACCCAATTTTTTTCTTTTTTGTAATGGCTGGTAATCACAACAATCAATTGCTGCTTTTGTGAAAACAGTAGAAGGATTTACCGCACATTTGAGATAACTGTTTTTTGAAAAAAAGTGACAATTTTGACAGGGAGAGCCATCTAAATTATTTAGCTTATTAGCCTGCTCGGATAGTTTGAGTTTATGAAAAACAACTATCCCACCCATTATTAACAATATAAAAGGAGCCAAAATCAGAGATGGTTCTGAAGCTATTATAGCACTTGTCTCCTCTATATTAAGCTTCTCTCTATTACGCTTTTCTCTACTCAAACTTGCTCTAGATAGGTTTGTTTGACTGTTGAATAGAGGAAGATTTAATTGGGCTGGTATATATTGTCCTAAAATTTCATTTACTGACATATTATTTACCTCTTATTCAATTTGATTAGTCCTGTTGTATTAGTCCTTTAGAGAAAATTTAATATAATCACAAATTAGTTTAGTAGTTAAACATTCCAACTGATTTATTCAATCTACAAAAAGAATGTGATCAGAAAGTGACAGTAAGGCAGTAATTTTATTTACACTAAAATAACGCACACAACAAACTGTACAAAAAGCAGCATGTGTATAATCGTTAACTGAACCGTATTGGTATATGAATACTTAAGACGAGATGAATTCCATTACTGCTATGATTCACGAGAGGATTCTTTTTATTTGGGCTTTGTCTCTAGCTCCTTTGCCATTTCAATTACTAATTGAGATTGTCTCAGTTTTAGCGGCTTTCTCGCTTTGTATGCGTTGTTTAGGTTGTGGTTTAAACTGCGATTGATTTTTATTTAACTTGATAACTGATAAGTTTTCTAATATCTTCAGGAGATAAATTAAGTAATTGAGCAGTCATGACTTCTAATATCTTAACTTCAGTGAATGGCAGCACAAAATTCAATTTTGTTAACGCATTATTGGTAGTTCTAACCTCAAGAAAGCTAATTCCTTGCTTTTTTTCAATTTCAACTTTGATTGCAGTCAAATTTAGGGGGATTTTTACCTGTATTTGTTGATTAGGTTCTAGCTTTTTGATTTGAGGATACAATCCTAATTGTTGTGCGATCGCTACTTCGGGAAATTTAGAGTTGGGAATTTCTAGCTCTAATCTTTTAAGCATGGAGTTTGCCGTTATTATTTTAACTTGAGTAACCTGATCTTCTTGGTCTATATTTATATCAATTAGTGTAAAATTCAGCGCAAGTAAAACCTGTGGTAGTGTATCAGCTTGCAATTTATCTGGCGTTCTGTAAGAGAGACTTAATAATTGCTTTGTTAGAAAATCACTGCCAGCCCAAAAAGCAATTCCTACAAATAGCAAAGGCAAAGTCAATAGTAAAAGTTGTGGACGCAAATCAGGCATATTTTTTAATATATCAGTTTATAAATAATCTTAATGCCAATTCTATATGAGTCTGTGCTTTATTCATGCAGAGGAAATCCCCTGCGGTAATACCATTTCACTTTAGTAATGATACAAAGACGTGGGTAAGGGTAAAGCACATTGCTCATTGGTGTCAACTTAACGATATCGCCAAAAATATTCAGTCTACTTCAGTAGACTTTAGCTATGAGCCAGAGAATTCATTCTCTGGTGGGTTATGAAGCCCGCAGCGAAGCTATTTCTAGCTTAAGTTGACACCAATATGTATCAAGATTTTCGTGAAATGGTATAAGCCGTTTTGCGTAAGTCCTACTAAATTTTTTTATAGTCGCGAAGCGATAGCAGGGTTTATAACTACCCATTGGCAGATATACCTTATTCCTTATGGAGAATAATCTAAAAGTTAAAATCTCAAATTAGATAGAAGACATAGAGGTAGTTAACTTATCTAATTTTAAAAGAGAGTTGATGATTTTATGGCAAGGCTTGACGCTAAAAAGTTTTATGCGAATTTTACTAGTAGAAGACGATTTTGAACAATTAGAACCATTACAAGGTATTCTATCCGAGGCAGGATATATTGTAGATGCTGCGGAAGATGGGGAAATTGCACAGTGGCTAATTTCGCAAAAAGATTATGATCTATTAATTGTGGATTGGATGTTACCAACAATTAGTGGGTTGTCTCTGTGTCGCCAGTATCGTCTCTCTGGTAAAAATGCACCAGTATTGATGTTAACTGCTAAAGACACCACAGCTGACAAAGTTATGGGTTTAGATGCAGGAGCAGATGATTATCTAGTTAAACCTGCTGATTTGGTGGAACTCTTAGCACGAGTCCGTGCTTTGGGACGAAGAGTCCCTAATTGGCAGGGGTATAGCTTACGTATAGCAGATTTACAATTGCATTTAGCTGAATTAAGTGTAGAACGGAGTCAGGTAAAAGTAGAATTATCTCCACGTGAAGGACAATTACTAGAATACTTGATGCGCCATCCCAATCAGGTTTTAACTCGTAACCAGATTGAAGATGCTTTGTGGGAGTGTGGTATGGAACCAGAAAGTAATGCTTTAACTGTGCTAATACGCAAGTTGCGCCAGCGCTTGCAGCTATTGGGTGCAGGAGACTGGATTAGAACAGTTTATGGTATGGGTTATCGCTTAAATCCACAAGAATAAAATTAGAATTAGGCAGTAAAAACTGGGAGAGTGAGAAGAATCAGAAGATTACCAATGACTACTTATGTTTAATCGCAGCCGTCGCAATCTTGCAAGTTGGTTCACCCTAACAATGGGCAGTATTCTAATTATATTTGCGGCGGGAGTTTACTATTGGGAAGTGATAGATAAGTTGGAGGAACTAGATCGATTACTTTATAAAAAAACAAGTTTGATGGCAGCTAATGTTAAGTTGGAGGTGCATAATGGTCAGCGGCAGTTAAACTTAGAATATGTACCATTGTTGGGAAGTATGGTACAACCATTGCCGGATAGTCAACTAGTGTATGCAAGTTGGTACGATGAGCAAAAGCAACTTGTACAATTTTTTGGTACGATTCCTAGCGATCGCCTTTCAGTGTCAGGTGGGTTTGATACGATCAAAACTGATAGCAAAGTCTGGCTACGTCAGGTAACGTTGCCTGTTTACCAAAATGGTTTATTAATTGGTTATTTACAAGCAGCAATGCCGATGACGGCTACTGAAAACGCTTTAGCTGAATTCCGTATGGTTTTGGCTATCTCAGCGCCGATTACTCTAGCTGTGATTGCTCTCACGGGTTGGTGGCTGGGAGGACTGGCAATGCAACCAATTCGCCACAACTACGATCATCTGCAAAGGTTTACAGCTGATGCTTCCCACGAATTGCGATCGCCTATGACAGCAATTATTAGCAATGCTCAATACGGCTTTTTATCTAAATCTACTGATATAGAGTTGCAACGTCAGCGCTTCCAAAAGATTTATGATATTGCTAAGTCAATGAGTGTTTTAGTAAATAATCTGCTATTTCTAGCACGTTATCAAGGTAAATTACCGACTGAATCCTTACAATTAATTGACTTAAATAATTTACTTTTACAGATAACAGATGATTATGCCACCCAACCAGATGCACTACATCTTAATTTAGTTTCCAAACTGCCAAATAATAGTATAACTGTCCTTGGTGATGCTGACTTGCTCCGTCAAGTAGTTATAAATTTACTTAATAATTCTTGCAAATATACTCCTGCTGGTGGTCAAGTTCAATTGCACTTATTTACTCAATCACGTTGGGCTATAATCCAAATTATAGACAATGGTATTGGTATTCCTGAAGCTGATTTACCATATATTTTTGAGCGTTTCTATCGAGTGGATAAAAAGCGATCTCGTCAAACGGGAGGATTTGGTTTAGGACTAGCGATTGCTCAACAAATAATTCAAGCTCACAGTGGTAAAATTAGTATTAAGAGCGTATTTAAAGAAGGTACAACTTTACAAATTGCTTTGCCTTTAAAGTATATTTAATAAAAAGTCGGTGGGAAACTCCATCCCCGCAAGTGACGTGGAGTTTTTCATTAAACATCGTGATATTCAGGTAGTTCAAGCTAAAATAATCATTCTCCGCAACCCGCAACCGTTCAGGAAAGAGAATACAACCAATGCCTAACCTCAACCTCATTTCAGAATATAAAAGCTTTGGTGGCAAACTCGGTTTTTACAGTCATCACTCCTCCATCTGTAACGGTGAAATGCGCTTTTCTGTCTATCAACCACCACAAGCAACTCAAAAACCTATGCCGATTCTCTATTTTCTCTCTGGATTAACTTGCACAGAAGAAAATTTTATGGTGAAGGCTGGGGGAGTGCAGGGGATTGCATCTGAGTACGGTTTGATGTTGGTTGTACCAGATACTAGTCCGCGTAATACTGGCATTACAGGTGAGGATAATGACTGGGACTTTGGCACGGGTGCGGGCTTTTATGTTGATGCTACAGAGGAACCGTGGTGTCAACATTACCAAATGTATAGTTATGTCGTCCAAGAGTTACCTGCTTTAATTACCGCAAACTTCCCTACCCAACCTGATAAACAAGGTATTTTCGGTCATTCGATGGGGGGACACGGGGCGCTTGTCTGTGCAATGAGAAATCCAGAACTCTACAAATCAGTATCAGCTTTTGCACCTATTACTGCACCTATGCGTTGTCCTTGGGGTCAAAAAGCTTTCAGTGGTTATCTTGGCAACAATCAAGAAAGTTGGCGTGCTTATGATGCTAGTGAATTAGTTAAAAAAGTCGGATATCACAGTCCAATTCTTATTGACCAAGGCACTGCTGATAAGTTTTTAGCTGAACAATTACTGCCAGAAGTGTTTGAGAAAGCTTGTGCAGATGTTAACCAGCCGCTAAACTTGCGTTACCAAGAAGGCTATGACCACAGTTATTATTTTATCGCTAGTTTTATTGAAGATCATATCCGTCACCATGCGATCGCTTTATTAAAGTAGTTTTTATCTATTTAGATCCCACATTTCTACAGGATTCTTATTTAATTTTTGACAAAACTACAACCAAATATGGTAAGTAGTCGGGCACAATTAAATTCATTGGTGGATGAATAATCGGCTTTGTTGCACCACCAAATTGAAAATTTGGTGGTGCAACAATTCCTGCGCCGGTCTGAATCCCCGACTTATAGCGTACTCTGTAAGAGTTGCAAGCTACGCTTTTAGCGTCTCGTAGAGAAGCGTTAGCGAGTCCGCGATAGCGTAGCGCCTTGATTCTGACTCCTGAATTCTTCTTCAATGATTTTAGACCTTAATAGCGGCCACCGCCACCGCCACCATAGTTTCCTCTTCTACCACCAGAGGAACCTCCATCTGTTTTGGGCTTCGCTTTATTAACTTTTAAGCTCCGACCCATCCACTCGGCATTATCCAGGGCTTCAATTGCTGCTGTTTCTTGGGCGTCTGATTCCATTTCTACAAAACCGAAACCTCTGACGCGACCTGTTTCTCGGTCGATAGGCAATTGAACATTTTTTACAGTTCCGTATTCTGCAAAGACGTGCCGGAGGTCTTCTTCTTTAACCTCATAAGATAAGTTACCGACGTAAATTGACATAGAATGTCTCCAGAATCAGGGGGTGTAGAGATTTAGATCCGGAGAGGTCTGTAATACAAGTATATATAAAAACAAACTATACAGCCGAATTTAATCTTCTATGCATATTTTAACATAAATTGAAAAGTTATGTTCATAAGCAACAGTATACTTATTTGTTGATGTTAAGAGGATGTTTGAAAAGTTGTTTGTGATGTAACAAAGACTTGTATAAATTCGATTTGATTTCTGAATCACTCGTAGAGGTAAGGGACTGGGGATTGGGGACTGGTAAGAAGGAATAAAGGTGTACTGAGTTTTGTTCAAAAATCAACCTACGAGCGATCGCACTCAGTTTGAAGTCACCAAATAATTTCAATCACTGAACTTATTTCTATCTAAATAGTATTAGTAATTTTTAAATTTTATTCACTCAAAATTTCGAGATAGTGCAATTAAATAAAACCAGTGCGATCGCTTCTAACGTAAAATTAATCTCCATCCAGCAATTGCTAACAGCTTGACGCCCATGTTTTGCGACTACCTGATCCAAATTCTAACTGCCCGTGTATACGATGTTGCCCAAGAAACACCACTGGAGTATGCTCCAAATCTGTCTGCGCGGCTGAATAATCAACTCCTGCTGAAACGTGAGGATATGCAGTCAGTATTTTCCTTTAAACTGCGGGGTGCTTATAACAAAATGGTGCAACTGCCACCAGATATCTTGGCACAGGGTGTAATTGCAGCATCAGCGGGAAACCATGCTCAGGGAGTCGCCCTTGCAGCCAATCGCTTGGGAACCAAAGCAATTATCGTCATGCCAGTAACCACACCCCAAGTCAAGGTAGACGCGGTTAGAATGAGGGGCGGAGCAGTGGTGTTACATGGAAATACCTACGATGATGCTTATAGCTATGCCCGTGAATTAGAAGTAGAAAAAGGATTGACCTTTATTCATCCCTTTGATGATCCTCATGTAATTGCTGGACAGGGAACAATCGGGATGGAAATTCTACGGCAATATCAGCAACCCATCCATGCAATTTTTGTCGCAATTGGAGGGGGCGGATTAATTTCGGGGATTGGGGCTTATGTAAAACGGTTGCGTCCCGAAATCAAAATTATTGGCGTTGAACCAGTAGATGCTGATGCGATGTCTCAATCACTCAAAGCCGGACATCGGGTGCGTTTGTCCCAAGTGGGGTTATTTGCTGATGGCGTGGCGGTGCGGGAAGTAGGTGAAGAAACCTTCCGTTTGTGTCAGCAGTATGTAGATGAAATTATTCTGGTGGATACAGACGATACTTGTGCTGCAATTAAAGACGTGTTTGAGGATACACGATCGATTTTAGAGCCAGCCGGTGCATTAGCGATCGCAGCTGCCAAAGCCTACGCCGAACGAGAGCAAATCGAGGGACAAACCTTAATTGCTGTGGCCTGCGGTGCAAACATGAACTTTGATCGCCTCCGCTTTGTGGCAGAACGTGCAGAGTTGGGTGAACGCCGCGAAGCGATCTTTGCAGTCACAATTCCTGAGCAACGGGGAAGTATTCGCCAATTTTGTGAATGTATTGGCAACCGGAATCTGACCGAATTTAATTATCGTATTGCTGATGAAAAAACAGCCCATATTTTTGTAGGTGTACAAATTCAAAATCGTGCTGATGCTGCAAAGATGGTAGAAAACTTTGAAGCTCAAGGATTTAAAACCCTTGATTTAACAGACGACGAACTAACTAAATTACATCTGCGGCACATGGTAGGTGGGCACTCTCCCTTGGCTCACAATGAATTGCTCTATCGTTTTGAGTTTCCCGAACGTCCTGGCGCATTGATGAAGTTTGTTACTTCCATGAGTCCCGACTGGAATATTAGTCTTTTTCACTACCGCAACAACGGCGCAGACTATGGCCGAATCGTTGTTGGTATCCAGGTTCCCCCCCACGAGATGCAAGAGTGGCAAGCTTTTCTCAATAATCTGGGCTATCGCTATTGGGATGAGAATAAGAATCCGGCATACAAGCTGTTTTTGGGATAGGCGGGCTGGGGAAGAAGCAGGGAATAGGGTACAGGTTACAGAGTACAGATTATTCCCTATCACCTGTCACCTGTTACCTATCACCTAATCCCAATCCCCAACTTAACGAGAACTACCCTTCAATATCAGATTGGAGTCCCAAGTATAGAAGCCGATTTGATTAGGAACCCTAGAGAATCTGCCTGTCCGATAGCCTCTAGATAGTTCATTCAGCACCTTATTTTTGATCTCTCTAATTTGCTGAGAATCTAGTTCTCCATAAATTCCGGCGATGACTTCAGCAACGCTGAAAACTTTACCTGGATTTTCTTCTAACAGAGAGGTGAGGGCATCAATTAAGAATTGACCCTCAAAGGCCTTGAGCATCGGTACTGTTTTTGTCGGGGGTACGAAAGGCTTCTTATTTTTGTTTTTGATACTCCTAGAAGCACCATTGCGATTACTTGGGGCTACCAAACTTAAATCTAGAGTATAACAACCTGGCTCATCGGGAATAGTTACCCAGTAATTCCTTTCTCTGCCTTGGGTGAGGGAAGATTGCACCCTACCTTTGACTACTTTGAATAGATGGGAATCTAACTCTCCATAAAGCGATCGCACGATAAAATCAATATGACAAACAGTCCCTATCTGCTCTTGCAATAGCTGTTTGATAGCTTCCATTCGCGAGAGGGCGTGCTGATACTGGGGTAGCATAGGAATTTCCACTACCTTCGTTGAACTATCGTTGTTCTCTGGAACGATTTTTGGAGATGTTGATGTAGTTAGAGGTTGACTCTCTTTTGTATCAACCCCAGCAGAATTATCTATCTCAACCTGATCTGAGTCTTTTCGTACTGACTCTACAGACTCTACCAAGTTGATTTCGTTGATGTCATCAAGGGGTGATAAAAACCGCAGAGAGCCTTCTTGGGAAAGATTTGAGGTTTCATCAGCCGCAGTCAATCTAGATATCTGCTTGTTCGGATCAGAAAAAGACCAGTTAGACAACAACGCTTCTACATGATCGAGTTGCGATCGCGCCTGCACAAAAAGCCGTTCATACTCTTCTGTGAGGCGAGCATAATAGTCTCGTAATTCTAACAGTGGTGAGAGAAAAGTCCCCGGAGGTGGTTCTAATTGTCCATTTTGAGTCATAAGGCGTCAATCAATTTAAATCGATGTCACTTTTGTAAGACATTGCTCTGGGTTTTGCTTTTTGAGATGTTGGCTGGGATTTCTTGGGCGCTTGGGGAGGGCGACATCTCTCACAATATAAAGGTCGAGGCCCGAAAGTCTCGCGCTTTGTCAGATCGTTACACTCTTTACAGACAAATTGGAAAACACGAGTATGAATCTGTCTTTTGTGCGCCCTGACAGTATATTCCCTAACATCAATGAATTTACTTGCCATAATCAGGAATTGTGAATTGCCGACGTTATCAATGTCCTATCAATATAGCTATTCAAGCAAATCAAACCGCATCAGTGTGTGTTTATGTAGAAGTTTTATTCAAATCAGTGAATTTGACATCTAGACATAAAGTGCAGATGAGCAACTTGAGAGTTAGCCATTGACTATCTTCTCAGCATATAATTGGTGATGAGCAAACACTACTACCATTCCTTAGGCGCAGGCGATTTTCATTGCCCTCATCAGAGAAATTGGGGATGGAGAAGTGCAGGATTACTCACTTTCACTTCCATCGATTTGCAAATCAAGCGATCGCCAGTGTGTCTAATTGCCCATCATAAAATTACCGCACTCCTAACCCCTCTTCCTCATGGTAGAGGGGTGATGTCTAACGAAGCCATTCCTGTCTAAAAAACAACCGCCTCCTAAAAACAGGAGGCGGTGATTTAATAAATAAGTTCGTAGTCAGGACTTTAGTCCTTGAATTACGAATTACTTAGCGTAGCGGTAGCGAGTATTCGAGCGTCATTACGAATTACGTTAACAGACTACTCCTGACTAGGAGCAGCAGGTTGCGATTGAGGTTGTTTGCGTAAACCGCGCAAAGATTCCCGCAACTTGTTTTGGCTAGCATTATCTCTTCGCCGCCGTCGATTTGTGGTTGGTTGTGGGTTTTGTGATGAATTAGTAGTTGCTCGTTCACGCTGGATGCGGCGTAAGGACTCTCTTGCAGTTCCTTGAGTGCGAGTTGTCCTAGCTCCAGATGGGCTTGTAGGAGTATTTTCGACTCTTTGAGGTTGCAACCGTCTACTAAATCCAGATATTGCTGGTTTTGATGGGGGTGACAACTCTCTGCGCCTGCGTCTTGGATTTTCCTCTGTGGAATTAGCAGCCCTTGTTTGCTGGGTTCTTTCTTCTGCTTGTCTTTGTGCCTCTCTTTGTGATTGCCGTTCTTGAACTTGGCGCGATCGCCGTGAACCTTTGATGGCAAATTCAGTCGCGATCGATACTCCTTGTCTACCTCCTTCTGCGGGTTTTAGTTTCCAGTTACGCGCTTGTCTAGCGGTTTCTTCATCTAAGTCGCGGTTTCCACTGGAGCGAGCAATCCGCACATTAGTAACATTACCTTGGGCATCAGTATCTACAGCTACTTCTACTCTGCCTTCAACTCCTCGCCGCCTTGCTGCCTCTGGATACTTGGCATTACATTCGCGGCAAGCTGCTCGACCATTTCCATTACCATTACCTGAAGTGTTAACTTTTGGAGGAGTTGGTGCTATTGGCGCTGTCGCTACTGGCAGACGGTTTACTGGTTCATTGCCTGTACCATTACCAGAGCCAGAGCCAATTCCTGAACCTGTACCACTGCCAATTCCACTGCCAGTGCCACTGCCAATGCCGCTACCAGTGCCAGTCCCAGTTCCACTACCAATACCACCGCCAGTGCCAGTCCCAGTTCCTCCGCCAGGGCCAGTACCAGTGCTTGTACCTACAGCAATACCACTACCTGAACCTAAACCAACACCAGAGCCACCACCACCCGCCGAAGTTGGCTTGGAATCTTCAGATAAGGCTGATCGTGGAATGGGTGCAGATTTCACAGGAACTTCTGGTTTGGTAGCAATTGCTTTTGGCGGCGTATTTGTCGGCTGTGGCTTCTGAGCGATCGCTGTAATCTGTTCTTGCTGCTGAATTTTTTCTACTGGTGGAGTTTCTATAGGCTGTTTTTGAATAATCTCTGGTTCTTTTTTTATTTCTTCTGGAATCTCTGCGATTGGTTTTTCTGGTTCGGCAGTCGGAGAATCCACGATCGCAAACTCTATTGGTTCTTCTTCTCCTGTGGGCACTCTCGTCAAATAATTACTGATGCCTGAGGACAGTACGCCGATATGCAGCGCCAGTGAACCTATTAGACTGTAAGTCAGAAAAGACTTGAGAGCCTCAACTTCTTTGGAACGTTGCTCGACAGTAATGCCGGAAAAGCTCATAGCTATTGCTACCTATTCTCACTAACTTAGTCATCTTAGAATGTACGGTTACAAATATCAAGTAAAAAATTAAAATTACTTGATATAGCCTTACGGAACCACGTACTAGTAAAAACATCTTTATCAAACTACTAACATCATGGTTTTCAGACAAAATTAATTTTTGTTTCAATTCAATTAAATTAATTTATATAAAATCAACAAACAATTAAATAAAATTCATGATAATTACATTTGAAAAAATTATCATTATATTTTATATTTTATTGAGAATAACTTTCAGCTTTTCGCTAGATTCTGGTAGTCTGATTTTGTACTGTGGATGAGGTTATAGAGGCACTACATGGGAATTCAAAATTTGTTTGCAGCAGGTGGTGTGGTCATGTGGCCCCTGTTGGCGTTTTCGGTATTGGGTGTGGCACTGATCATTGAGCGGATTCGGTTTTGGGTAAGGATCAATCAGCGTCAAAGCCGCGTAGTGCGAGATGTTTTGAATCTCTACCGACTCGATAATGTTGTCGGTGCAATGGATAAACTTCAGAAAAACGCAGATTTGCCACTCGCCCGGATTTTTCTGGCAGCTTTAGAATTAGAGGAGCCAAATCCAGAGGAATTTCGTTTGGCGTTAGAAAGCGAATCACAGGCTGAGATACCTGTGTTAAAACGTTTCCAAAACCTTTTTGAGACAATCATTAGTTTGGCACCACTGTTAGGTCTTCTTGGTACAGTATTAGGATTGATCGCCTCCTTTGCCTCCCTAAATCTTGGTGACGTGGGAGGTAGTAAAACAGTTGGTGTTACCTCTGGGATTAGTGAAGCCCTAGTATCAACAGCATCAGGATTGATAGTTGCTATTTTCATACTCATGTTTGCCAATACCTTTCGGGGACTGTATCAGCGGCAAATTGCATTAATTCAGGAGTATGGTGGACAGCTAGAATTACTCTACCGCCGTCGTTATGAAAGAGGAGAAAAAACTTATGCGTCTACCAGATGAACCAGAACTTCCGCTACAGATCAACATTTTGCCGATGATTGACGTGATTTTTGCAATTTTGACATTTTTCATCATGTCAACTCTGTTTTTAACGCGTTCAGAAGGTTTGCCAGTAAATTTACCGAAGGCAGCTACGGCAAAACAACAGCAAGTTCCCTCTAAAATTACGATCACGGTAGATGAACAAGGAGTAGTAAGCCTAAACAAGAAACAAGTTGCAGTTGATGATTTGACACAGCAAGTGCGGACTTTAATTGGTTCAAACTCAGAAATGTTAGTGATAATTAACGCTGATGAAAAAGTTGGTCACGGGAAGGTAGTGGCTGTGATGGATCGAGTCCGTGAGGTTCCAGGGGCAAAATTAGCGATCGCTACCCAAAAATAATAAGTATAAATATTACTTATCAATCAACGCAGAAGGCAGGAGGAAAACTGCCCTCTGCTTCAGTAAAGTGAGCAGAGGAAGCAAATCGACTACTGTTGACTTTTCAAGTAGGCACTAATTCACCAGGACGTAATTTTGACCACTTACCTGTTTCCCGCTTAAAGCTCAGACAACCAACAACATCCCATTCCATTTCAATTACATCATCTTGAGTCCGAATGTTGACATTGATAGAAGGTTCATTCGGATCAAAATCTGGTGTTTCGGTCAAGTGAGGCTGTTGGTGCTGCCCTTCTACGGCATGATAGGTAACACAGCTGTCTACATAGTGGCAATTCACGCAAATACACATAATAGAACCAACTCCAGGGGCCTTTATTGTTAATCTAACTTAAGCCCAACTGTTATTCATGAGTTGCTGGGTTGATTTTTATTACAATGCTTGAAGAAGAATTCAGAATTTAGGAGCAAAGCAAGGAAAGTCCGCCTTCGGTCAAAATCAACAGCGTGGGGGATTCAAACGCGCCACTGACAGCGTAGCTTCTACTTTTCTCTACAAGATGCTACTCGTAGCTTGCTTCACCGTAGGAGTACACAATCTAAAATCTAAAATCCAAAATGGTATTAGCTCCAGAAAATTGGCCTTTCAGCTTGGAATTATTGCCACAACCCGCTTACATGGTAGGTGGCGCTGTCCGGGATGCGATTCTGGGCAGAACTCGCGAATATCTGGATCTAGATTTTGTTATACCATCCAAGGCGGTAAAGGTAGCGAGAGCGATCGCTCATCATTACAAAGCTGGATTTGTCTTGCTTGATGCAAAACGACAAATTGCGCGTGTGGTTTTTCCCCACGCTACAGCTGATTTTGCACAACAGGAAGGAGATAGTTTAGAAGTTGATTTGCACAGACGAGACTTTACAGTAAATGCGATCGCTTATAATCCCCATACGCAAGAAATTATCGATCCTCTGCAAGGTTATGTAGACTTACAACAGGGCATTTTGCGAATGGTATCACCCGCAAACTTAGAAGATGACCCTTTGCGGTTAATGCGAGGTTATCGCCAAGCCGCCCAACTAGGTTTTACTATTGAGCCAGCTACCCAAGCCGCAATTCGTTCTTTGGCATCACATATCAGCAAAGTTGCAGCCGAACGAGTTAGGGTAGAAATTGGCTATCTGCTGGCAAATTCTCAGGGTACTCCCTGGATCACAAGTGCTTGGGAAGATGATTTACTTGCCCCTTTCTTCAAAAATGCCACTCGTGAAAGCTTAATCAAACTAGCAGCAGTTGACAATGCAGCTGCCTTACTCACCCAAAATTGGCAACAACTAGGGGCACAACTGCAAGAGTATGTCCGTGATAGTATCAAAACTACTTGGTTAGGTATTGCCAAACTTGCTTGTCTAGTCAACCCAAATCCAGAATTAGCAGAAATAGAGCTACAGGAACTCACTTATAGTCGTGCCGAAATTCGGGGTGTGACTACTGTTCTGAAACTATTACCGCAGCTTCAAGTAGTCGATATGTCTTTGCGAGAACAATACTTGTTGTTCCATAACGCAGATATTGTATTTCCTGCGATCGCAGTGCTAGCTGTAGCACTTGATAATTTTGTAGAGGCGATGTCTGGTGACAAGCCACTACACACAGCAAAGGGCTACCAAGTCTTAGCACCTTTGATTAACCGCTACCTCAACCCTGATGATCTGGTCGCTCATCCCACTCCACTAGTGGGCGGGAAGGAGTTGATTATAGCATTAGATATTCCAGCTTCGCCAATCATCGGCCAACTGCTGACAGAAATAGCCGTAGCACAAGCTGAGGGGAAAGTTTCAACACCAACAGAAGCGATCGCTCTTGCACGTCAGTTACTTGATGGTTAAATATACGTAATTTCTAATGATGCAACAGAGGCGATGCCTGTGGCGGGCTATCCATACGCAATTCTGGCATTACTAAGTAAATTCTTTGTAAGTGCGTACATCATATATGCTACTATTTGCTTGATAATGTGACTGCCTTGCGATGTTTTTCCTAAAATTCAGCACAGATGGATAACTCAATGAATCATACACCATCTGGTTCCTTTCATACCCTAGTTAGTAGCCTGAATACAGCGCCGTACATTGACTTAAGTACTTACCTTGAAGAATTCAGAAGCCAGAAATAAACCACCCATTCTAAATATCTGAAACCCTTGCAAACAATTACGAATTACGAATTACGACTTCCGCCTTGCGGTACTAGCCTTTTTTGGACAAGATTAACTGCTTATGAATGAACAACCTTTAATTTTGGTTGTAGAACAGAATCTACATGATTTAGAGCTACTTAATTCTCATTTAAGAATATTAAATTTTTCATGCATTTGTACTAAACAAGGAATGAGAGCTGTGATGTTGGCACAAACTCATCAACCAGATTTAATCATGCTAGATATGATGCTATCTAATTTGAGTCCCAAACGAGTCATTGATCACCTCAAACACGACTCAAAAACTGCTACTATCCCAATCATTGCAGTAACACCTCTAACAACGGCACAAGATGATGACTCGACGATGCTCACAGGATTTGATGATTGCATTACTAAACCATTCGATTTTAATCAATTAGAAGTGGTAATCAATCGCCATATCAGTCAGCTAAATTCTTTACATTTCCCTTGTTGGAATAGATTCGGCATTCCGAACATCAGGTAATTGATTTAAAACCACAATAATCCCAGTACGACCTGTTGCTAAATTTGTGTTTGTCATGAGGTCGAGTATAGGCTTACCAATAAGTTCTTCAATCAAACTTTTCAATTCTGATTTAATTATTTTTTCTAAATATAATCGTACTTGTTCAGCTAAACTATCATAACCTCCCTTCAATAGAGTTTGTTCAACTTGGGTAACGGATTCTTCTAGAGAAATTACAATTTCAGTATCAAAAAAATGGCAAATAATTTGACTAGGAGGCTTGCCTAGTCTATCATGATATAATTTTATGATTCGCTGTGATATTTCTATTTCTAATTGTCCAATATTAGCTTGTACCATTAGTAGCTACGATGTAATATTTATCGTTTAAGTATCGGCGATGAAGTATCCAATATTATAGTAGATGATCGGGAAATAGTCTGAGAAAATTAATCAATCTTGTGTATGAACTTGATATATCAACCTGATGTATTTGCTATGGATTTGTCTCTGAAAAATTCCCCAATTTGACGAAGGTGAAATTTGTTAATCAATGATTCGGATAATATTGGGTTAATCACTACATTGTTCATCATTTGCTTATAGTAATCAGCCTATTTTGTGCCAAATAAGCGGTCGCCAGCATCCCCCAATCCAGGAATAATATAGCCATGTTCATCCAAATGATCATCAATGGCAGCGGTATACAGCGGCACATCAGGATGTACATGACAAAAACGCTCTATACCTTCCGGCGCAGCGAGTAAGCAGACAAACTTAATTGATAAGGGATTAGTTGATTTCAGCCGTTCCACAGCTGCCACAGCCGAATTACCAGTGGCTAGCATTGGGTCTACCACGAGCATATCTCGCTGCTCAACATCATGGGGAACTTTGAAATAATACTCAACAGGAATCAAAGTTTTTGGGTTACGATATAAACCAATATGCCCTACCCGTGCTGATGGCATCAATTCCAACATACCATCCAAAATTCCTTGTCCCGCCCGCATCACAGAAACTAATACCAACTTTTTCTCAGGAGCAAGCATTGGCGCACTCATCGGGGCTAGTGGTGTTTTAATCTGTTCATATTTCAGTGGTAAATCCCGTGTGACTTCATAAGCCAACAATAGGCTAATTTCTTTAAGGAGAGTACGGAATTTTGTTGTACTAGTTTCAGCTTTACGCATCAGCGTTAGTTTGTGCTGAATCAATGGATGTTCAATTAGTGTTACTTGGTTGTGCATATTTTAGACAAAACTGGTTGAAATAAGAATTGTAGAAATCGTGTTGCATAAGACTTGGACATACTCTTAATAGATGGTATACCTGTAATGAGATTATGGGTTTGGTAATGCACCTTATATTTGACTGCATTTTGGGAATAGATTCTCCAAAACGTGCAGCTTTTAGAGTTGTGTATTACATGGCAAGTGCAAACAGCTTAATCAGAACATGGGCTGGGGGATAGAACCCTACATCGGGCAATCATACTACACCAATAGTTATATATCAGAATATTCTCTCAACTTAGCGATCGCTAAGTTTATGTAGTCTAAAAAGGGCGACGGCTAATCTCGGCTGGAAAAACAAATTGTAAGCTACAAAACCATCTTCAAGAATTAATTAATTCTGTGAAAAAATTATGGCAGCTTTTTTGTATCCAGTCTATACGATAGCCACTTTGGGGTTGGCGATCTGGGGAATCAGTTTATTTCAACAATCACACAGAATTACCACAATTCTGCTGATTGTCGTGCTATCTGGAATGTTCTACGACAATTTGATTGTTTCAGTGGGTCACCTAATTAATGAGGGTACTTTGCTGAAATTACTTAACCGCTTGCGCTTTCTATTCCACAGTTTATTTGTGCCATTGTTGGTAGTAATTGCTGTCAACCTAGCATACATTGCAGGTGTAGCGTGGGCGAATAATCCAATTGTGTACAAAGGTTGCTGGGCGATCGCTATAGGGTTGATTGTACTTGGCTTGGTAACTGACTTTCGACAACTAGAGCTAATACCGACAACTTTTGCTGGCACATTGCGTTACAAACCTAAAAGTTGTAGTGTGCCAGTTTTGACAATTTTCACAGCTTTGCTGGTTGCTGTGATAGGATTCTACATCTGGTGTCAAACACAATGGCTGTGGATGTTTATGGGAACGTTGATCATGCTTTTTGGAAATGTTTTGCCAAAGAGTATTTTTGGCCCTCTGATTGGTTCAGCGGTTGATTGCGTATTTATCCTGGCTATGTTTACAACGGAGTTAATGATGCCAAGTTAATTCGTAATTTGTAATTCGTAATTTTTGGGGAAATACTTGGTGTTCTAATACCAATTCTTTATGAAGCTGCATAGAATTCGATCCCCCCTAGCCCCCCTTATAAAGGGGGGAATTCAAAGTCCCCCTTTTTAAGGGGCGTGTTTTCAAACTATAACCACAAAATAATGGAGGCGATCGTAATCATAGCTGTATAATTTGCGGCAAGTTTTTCATATCGGGTGGCAATGCGACGGAATTGTTTGAGTCGGTTGATAGCTATCTCAACAATGTTGCGTTGTCGGTAGATTTCACGATGGTCATGATTTGGTTTACCAGTTTGGGGTTTTTGGGGTGGAAGTAACGGTTTTAACTTCTTCCACTGTTCGTTACTTAACTCGCCTCGATTCACTAACACACTATGCTTGCGATCACCTATTTTTTTAGGATACAACCAGTTTGAAAACACGCCCTAGACCAGTAACCTTAACTGAACCGCATTGTCCCATAGGCAACGAGACTAATTATCGAAATCTGAGATTAACGGAAACCTAAAATTTCGGAAATCGCCGCTACAATATCCAAATAAAAGTTGCCTTTCACTGCCCGAAACAACTCAAATTTAGAGTCAGGGGCACCAAAAAACGGTCTGAGAAACCATCCTAGCTGCATACCAACAAAGGCATAAAGCAATAGCCAGGATCTTAAAATAGTGGTGCGGGTTTTTTTGCCAACTTCATCTTGTTGAGAAAGTAATTGCATTCCTTCATAAAGAAATTTAACGCCAAAGATGCCTGTAATGCCAAAAATTAACACATTCAATAGTTTAAAAAACTGATAAGAATCGGGTGTAGTAATCAGAAAAAATAGCGTAACTGGTGCCAAGCTGAATAAAAGCACGCTAATCACTGACACAGAGGTGAGCAACACAACAAAATGCTGTTGAATGCTGCTCCGGGAACCAAACAAAACATTAAAAAAGAACAAAGTCGGGAAACAAATAATCAGTGTTAATAAATAAAATGCTGGCAGCTTAATAGCACCAGATAATGCCTGTGCCCAACTGTTAGATGCACCGATAATCGCACCATAGATTGCAAAGAAAATGGAACTAGTTACAAATAAAGAACTAATTTTATTTTGTAATCTTATCCCCAGACGAATTTCTTCTAAGAAAGACTGGCGATCGCGCAATAAACTAATCAATACACCAAATTGTTGAATCCCGCGATTTTTCTTGTCCAACATGATTTTATATTTTTATATTTTGTGGAATTACTAATGACTAATTAACGGATTCCCAAAAGATAGCTAATAGCTTGAATCACACTCAGATAAAAATTACCTTCTCTTTCGCGGAATAGTTCAAAGACAGAACCAGGTGTGCCAAAAAACGGTCTGAGAGTCCATCCTAACTGACTGCCTACGAAAGCGTAAAGAAATAGCCAAAATTGTAAAATCTTTTGGCGTGTCTTGCTCCCTTCATTATCTTGTTCTAAAACTAAACTCGTGGCTTGATATAAAGACGAAACACCAATAAATCCAGTTATGGCAAATATCAAGACATTTAACAGAATTAAAAACTGGTAATTATTGGTGGTAATCAAGAAAAACAGTGTAATTGGAGCAAAGCTAAATAAAAGTACGCTGGTGACTGAAACCGCAGTTAAAACTAAGGCTAAATGCTGTGCAAAAGTCCGCTTTGAACCAAAAATAATGTTTGCAAAGAACAACGTCGGGATACAAATCAAAAGTGTGATTAAATAAAGGGCTGGGAGTTTAATGGCGGAAGATAAAGCTTGCATCCAGCTATGATATGCACCAATAATTCCGCCATAAGCAGCGATAAATAAGGAACTGCAAACCAGCAGCGAAATGATTTTATTTGGTAATCTCGTACCTTGGCGAATTTCCTCTAGAAATCCTTGGCGATCGCGCAGGAATCCAATCAGCACTGCAAAGTATTTGATTCCTGATGATTTCCGTTCAATCATGTTATCCTCACACAGAGATTATTCAAGTTTCATCTGAGTAATCACCGCCAGAACCATACTTCCAGGCATCAATCAAACGATGCCAATAATATTGTTGTTCTTTTGGTTGATTCTTAATCCATGTTTCTAGCATTGGACTTAGCGAAAGCAAGGCAGTGTATACACCTAAATTACTGTAATGTAACATCCAATCTAGCAAACTTGCCAAACCTACTTGCGGAATTATCTTGGCAACTATTACAGGATGATATAAACCAGTTTTTAACAGTGTTTGGGTTAGTGCCGAAAACTGCACTATATCTTGTAAAAATGGTTTTAGCACTGGTGTACCTAACTGTTGCATTTCCTGAAATACCGCTGAGAGTAATTGGTTAATTTGATCTGGGGCAATTTTCTGATTTACACCCACACTCATCGCCCTTTGAAACAACCAGGTAACAGTCAAACTCGGCTGATAGGGTTGCAGCAGTGCTAAGGCTTTTGCAGATAATTGTTCTGTTTCCAGCGCTTCGGAAATGCCATAAGTTAAACGCTTCAAATGACGCACCATCGCCCCAAAACCACCAAAACTCAAGGGCGATTGACTACCACTACTATCTCCGGCTGGAAGAATGCGATTCCAAGGAGTTTTTAAGGGACTTTGGCGATAGGTGGGAAAGAAACCAAATAGTGCCCGTTGAAATTTCAGTTTGCTCAACTCCACTCCCTGATATTCTGGTAAGAGACGCAGATATTCTTCAAATAGAGCTTCTAAACTCAAACGTTGGGGTTCTGCATCCATGTAGGTAAACAAGTAAGTGGTTCTGCCATCCCTAGCTGGAAAAGCTTCCCAGAAGTACTGACATTGATTCTGCAATGATGTGAATGATAACAACAAGTCGCCTGAGTGATTTTCCGGAAAACCTTGGGCGCAACTTCCTACAACCAAGCACAGCGCATCTGGTTTTTTGCCTTGGCGTGCTTGTTGAGTGATGGGTGAAAAATGTCCCATCGCGTCGATTAATAACCGAGTTTTGAATTGGTTATTTACCATCACCCCATCGGGATGAACCACTGCTTCAGTAAAGGGTGTGTTTTCTAACAACTTTCCCCCGGCGGCGAGAAATCTAGTTTTCAAGGTAGCTAGTAGATAAACTGGATCTACGCCGATATTCAAGACATCCTCTACCCAAACTTCTGTACCGCCAGCAAAACTAACTCGTGCTGGGTTATATTGAGTTGCGATCGCACTCTCTAATTCTTCCTCAGTCAGCAAGTTCAATTCCACAAATACATCTAATTCTTTGCGAGAAATATTCCACTCTTGTTCCCTCCCCCGCAAAATACCGCGTTCTAGCAACGCTACCCGCAGTCCCTTCACCGCCAAGGCGCAACCAATTAAAATGCCTAAAGTGCCACCGCAGATAAGCACATCGAAGTCTACGATACCTAAAGGCTGTTGATTTTCTTTAACTAACGTTGGTACAGGTGCGGTGTTTTCTCGCCCAGATGTGAGAATGCGATCGCTTTGGCGTAATCTTCCTAAAACATCACCGGGTAATTGGGAAAGAATTTCTTCTGTTAAAGACATTTTGAAAAAACTCAACTCTACATTCCAAAACTACCTGAGAATGAAGAAAGTAGATGAAAATTCTAGATCCAAAGACGCGATAAATCGCCGTCTCTTGCCTTAACCGAACCGTATTGCTTTATACCAATTTAAAAAAATAATGCGACAAACAAACCATTTGTAGAGACGCGATTCATCGCGTCTTCGATTCATCGCGTCTTTACCCAAGGATGTCTTGCAATCATTAATTGAATTGGTATTGGCTTAAATTTATCCCATAACAAACCGAATAGTTTTGCTCGCAGGGAATAATTTTATTACCCG
>NZ_JAWJTF010000292.1:0-2517 GCF_048836525.1 Nostoc sp. CALU 546 | reverse complement strand
TCATTATTGAGATTGACAATAAATATTAAAAATAGTTATTTAAGTTTACTATTCTTAATTATCCATAGCTAATATAGCCGTAGCCACATAGGTTAGGACATTTTAAAAACCCCAAGGCTAGGAATAGTAATACTTTTACCTCCTGCTATATCAGGTTTTATAGGGAATATTTTCTAAAAAAAGGCGTGCTACTAAGAGAAGTAGCACGCCTTTTTTTAGAATATTTATTTAGGAATATTTTTCAAGGTTGCTTATGGTTTTGATAGCTGACAACAGCTTCCCTGAGATTACTTTGGTGTTCTGAAAGAAGCCGATCACCTTCGTCTTTTTCTAAACCAGTCCAGTGCATTAATAGCGCTAGCTTCACCCATTTACCACTGCGTTCTAGTAAAAAACCAGAAGCTTCCCGACTTAAACCTGTGAGGTCTTGCAAAATTCGCAAAGCGCGATCGCGTAACTTTTGATTTGTTACCGCTACATCCACCATCCGATTGCCATAAACTTTGCCTAATTTGACCATTACCCCGGTAGAAAGAATATTTAAAGCTAACTTTGTAGCTGTACCAGCTTTCAGACGAGTTGAGCCAGCAATGATTTCTGGCCCTGTCAATAGCCGAATGTCAATATCGGCATCAAAGCTAACTTGTTCAGCCGGAACACAGGCGATAAAAATAGTAATGGCTCCTCGCTGACGAGCAGCATGAAGCGCACCGTGGACATAAGGCGTTGTCCCACCAGCGGTAATGCCGACTACGACATCTAGCTGGGTAATATGTCGCCCAGCGATCGCAGCCTCACCATCTTCGATACTGTCTTCTAAATCTTCGGAACTACGTACCAGCGCCCCAGCACCACCAGCAATAATCCCCTCTACCAACTCTGGGGGTGTACAAAAAGTAGGTGGACACTCAGCAGCATCTAACACCCCTAACCTGCCACTTGTCCCCGCACCGATATAGAATAGGCGTCCTCCGTGGCGCAAACGCTCTGCGGTGCGCTCAATTGCTTCAGCCAACTGAATTTTCGCCGCTGCAACTGCTGCGACTGCCTTTTGGTCTTCGTTATTAAACAACTCCACCAATTCCAGAGAACTGAGTTGGTCTAAGTTTAGACTATTAGGATTTACCAGCTCGGTTAAAAGATGCCCACGTTCCTGCAAGTTTGTCATTTGTCCTCTGTCATTTGTCCTACAGTAAGCCGCCTACGTCTATTGTCATTAGTCAATTAGCGACCAATGACCAATGACCAATGACCAATGACTAATGACTAATGACTAATTACAACAATCCTTCCAATTTGCGACGCATCTTCTCTAGTTCAGAATCAGACAATTCTGGTTCTTCTAGTGGCTGTTGATTGAGAGGGAAGGTGTCTTCAACAGTATCCTTCTTCTGGGCGTCTGCTTGCCAATCAGTTTCTTCGACATTCAGTTCTGGGGGAGTGACAACTAAATTGCTGTTTTCTGGGATGATTTCCCATTCATATCCAGCACTTTCGCAAAATTCCTTGATTTCCTCAGCATCGATCGGCTCTGGTGTAGGTGCGGGAAAATCCTGAGCTTCCAGCATTAAGGCAAAGCGCGTGGCGTCGTCTTCTGACTCGAACATCAGAATTTTATTGCGATCGCCTTCCCGAATCGTGTGAATCCCCTCATTTTCCGTTCGAGCATTAAAAATTAATACAAAGACACGCATTGGTGTAATCATCTGTCTTTTTTAAGGTCTATTCATATTAAAGTTCTAGGTTGCACCTGTGCGAAAGTCAAAGGAACAATTTTCACTCTATTGAGATCAGATTTTCCTGAAAACCCCAATATTATTAAGCATAAGTATTGGATCAAGCAAATACCGTAACTTAACCAATGAGGTCTTGGGTTTAGTTGGCGTATCCTGGAAATGGCATACTGAATGAATGTGTCAGTTAATGCTTGTGTGTGCCAGCGACATCTGGTAATTAATACAGTGAAAGCAAATGACTAAAACTCCCAATCAAGATATTCTCTCCCCGTCCCCTATCCGCAAGCGTCTGTGGTTGCTGGTGTTGAGTCGGGGTAGCATTACTTTGGGCGGACTTTTACTGTTAGGAGTTATCATCGGTATTTGGCGGTTGTGGACTTTTGTCCAAACAGAATTAACACCTTTGGCACAACAAAGTCTCACGACTACACTCAACCGTCCGGTAAAACTGGGAAGAGTCACACAATTTTCGTTGACGGGAGTGCAGTTTGGGGCTTCAGCTATTCCAGCCACACCCACAGATCCAGATCGGGCCGCAGTCGAAGCTGTAGAGGTGGGTTTTGCCCTGCCACAACTAATCTTTAACCGCCACTTAAAGCTAGATGTTACCTTAGTCAATCCAGATATTTACATTGACCAAGATGACCAAGGGCGCTGGGTTTCCACTACTATAGCGTCGTCAGGTAAAGGCGGCGCAATTAAAACCGATTTGGACAATTTGCGGTTTCGCAATGCCAAGCTGGCGTTGATGCCGCAGGAGAGGGCAGAGGAAGCAGGGGAC
>NZ_JAWJTF010000104.1:0-34849 GCF_048836525.1 Nostoc sp. CALU 546 | reverse complement strand
CACGCAACGGTAATGATATTTAAGGATACTGCCCTGACCAATGTCATTTGGTTGTGCTGAATTTGGTTTAGGAAAAACGTTTTTCCTAAATTAATTTCTATGTGTATCCTGTCGTCGGCTCAAGCTATTGGCTTCTTGTTGTATTTCTCAAACAGGTCATTTAACGCTTCAGCTAATAGGGCTTGAACTGTAGTGTCTTGCGAGAGTGCCAATTGCTTTAACTGCTTAGATACAGCCGGGTCAAAATGACCGGCGATCGCTTTTTTCCCTTGTCTGCTTGGTGGTAACTCCGGCTTATCAGCTGCCTGAGCAGGAGAAGGAGAGCGTTCATCGGTCGCTGGTTTCCCAGATGCAATTTGTAGAGCGTCTGCGAGATTCTTCTTAGCCATATCTATATTGA
Source organism: Nostoc sp. CALU 546 (assembly GCF_048836525.1). NCBI lineage: Bacteria > Bacillati > Cyanobacteriota > Cyanophyceae > Nostocales > Nostocaceae > Nostoc > Nostoc sp. CALU 546. The sequence goes on along the minus strand of NZ_JAWJTF010000104.1, from coordinate 34,449 downwards.
AGTTCGGATTATAAGTTTACTTGTATACAAGTAATATAATTTATATGTTTACTTGTTTACATATCCACTTGTAAAGTTGTTCAATTTCCTCGGCAGCCCTACCCGAAGGTTCATATTCTTGGGCTGTTTGTCCTGCTGTCAAGCTATGCACAAATGCCGCTCGTTGTCCTATTTGTATCGGGGCAACTGCAACTCCATAAGTAGCAATTGCTGACTCTGCTTCACTGGCAGAGGAACCGCGTGGAGGAACAGCATTGAGGACAACAGTTGCAGTTTTGTTAGCAAGTTTTACTAGGTCGATACTATCGCTGATTGCTCGTAGGTCGAGAATTGCAGGACGGCAGGGAATCAAAATTAAGTCAGCTGCGCGGATAGCTGCCAACGCTGCGGTTTCCGAGTGTGGTGCTGTATCAATAAAAACTATATCTGCCCCATTACTAGCGGCTGCTTCTAAAACTTTTGGCAGACGGGCGGCTTGTGCTGAGACAACCGCAGGAGCATCAAGGGTTCTACTGTCCCCCCAGCCAGCAGCCGAAGCTTGTGGATCTAGGTCGATGATTGCTGTTGATAAGCCATCAATAGTGGCAGCAACAGCAAGATGCACCGCCAGAGTTGTTTTACCAGCACCGCCCTTTCTCGAAATTATGGCGATTGTTTTCATGTAGATAAGAATACATATAACAGTGGTAACACGTTAATATATGAAAATGTTTACAAGTTGACAAGTTAGATTGTAGACAAGTATCAGGTACGCGATTGGCGCAGTAATTTATCAGTAAGCGGGGAATTAAGAGTTAACTGAAATGGACAATTATGACAATTTCTTGCGAGAGTTAAAAGAACGCATACGCAGTGCCCAAGTACGAGCGGCATTGTCTGTTAACCGCGAATTGATATTACTCTATTGGCAAATTGGGCGAGATATTCTTCTTCAACAACAACAACAGGGATGGGGTGCAAAAGTTATCGAACGTCTTGCCAGAGATTTAAAACAAGCTTTCCCAGAGATGAAGGGATTCTCAGCACGTAATCTAAACTATATGCGGGCTTTTGCTGAAGCTTACCCAGATGAGCAAATTGTGCAACAGCTTGTTGCACTAATTCCTTGGGGGCATAATGTTCTTTTACTTTTTTAATTTGAGTTCCATAAATATTTCGGCTATTTCATTGTCATTATATTTATTAATTTCTTGAAATCCATATTTTTCAAAAATCTTCCTAGCTGCAATAGATTTTCTCATGGTATCCAATCTTAATATATGTAATTCGTTTTTGTTGGCATTCAATAATAAATGTTCCATTAATAATGTACCTATTCCTTTACTCTGATATGAAGGTAAAACAAAGTACCTTTTAATCTCTCCTATTTTATCTATTTTGTTTAATATCTTTAATCCAATACTTCCAATTACTGCGGCATTTTCCCTCATAATCCAGAAATTTCCTCCTTGACTTTGGTATATATTTTCAATATTCCTTATATCTGACTGTAAGCCAGTTGGATCAAATTTATATCCTCTGTACGAATACATTATTTCCAAAAAATCTTCCAAACTAGCCTGGAATTCGGAACTGTATGAGATTAATTCCATTTGTTCAAAGGGAGTTGTCATGGGTTATTACTGATTTTTACTACAAGGGCGATGGCGTAGCCATTATTAGGTTTCATTGCAACACCAAATAATGGCAAAACACACAAGTTTCTAACCCTAATAATCTTACGTTCAAGATTTAGATTAATGGCAGCAAACACAAGCGCGAACTAACACTAAAACCCAATCACAGAAACAGCTTTTCGCTTTTGCTCTGGCGTGACCTCTAGATAACGCTGCAATGTCCCCAGGTCGCTGTGGCCAGAGATTTCTTGAATAGTTCTCAAAGGTATCCCGGCGTTGGACATCTGCGTGAGAGCAGTTCGCCTAAACGAATGGGTGCTGACTCCCTCTACACCAATCCGCTTGCAGGCATCTCTTAGAATCTTGTCTGCCATGAATCGGGTCAGCCGCTCAGTTACACCGCGCATACCTGGGAACATTACCCCGATTTTCGGTTGGTAATCAGCCAGTATTGCGGATAGTGCTGGTGGAATGTCTACAATCCGTGTTTTGTACTTGCCTTTCGTGGTACATTTTCGGAAAGTGATGGTTCCTGATTTGATATCAGTCTTTTTAAGGGCCAACGCTTCTGATACGCGACAACCAGTAAACAGGCAGATGCCAAACAGAGCGCGATCGCGTGGGCTGAGAAATCCCTCCGTGAATAATCGCTTTAATTCGTCTTGGCTTAGTATTTTGCCTTGTCCGTTGCCGCTAACCTTCATGTTTTCTACTTTCTAGGGGATTACACGTTTTACCGAAAACGTGTAATTGATGACCCAAAGTATTGTAACTCCGTTAGCGACACGAAAGCGATCGCTCCTCATCAATTCCAACTTATCAATTGCAATCGCTACAACCCCGATTCTGGCGTTGGCTGATAAAATTAGCTTATGTTTGCTAGGCTATTACCAAGTAGGGGTATGATCCGCACTTAATACTTATACCTAACTTATAAATGAAACGATCGCTTCATTTATATGTCCATGATTGAAAAGCCTTACTGTTATTGCAGCAAATACACAGTTAGTTGCCTTATACTTAGCTTGACGGCAATTTCTTCATTGAAGCTTACTTCTGACTATCATTGTTAAAAAGTCACTTATTGGGGGTGAAGTAATGGACGAGCCTAATCTTAACCACAAAAACAAATTTCTTTACCCTCGCAGTCGCTACTACGGTCAGGTTAAGCCAGAGAATTTAGTATTTAATGCCAACCTTCAAGAATTTGCTCAAAAAGTTGGCTACATTACCTGTTTAGAAACCAGTGGTAAGCTTTCTCCTGATGAGGCTTACAAACAGATTAAGGCACTTTGGAAACAGTTGAAGCACAGTAAAAAAGAATTGGGAATTGCTCAGGAGCCTCCCGCATAACCCGCTCAATCACTCTAATTCTGGGCTAATCACTTCAAACTCATTTACAGTTAGCGACACTATAATATTTTCCTCATCTGAATCTACTTGAATAAGCCATCGGTTGCTTGCTTGATCATCTGGGTGAGACTCTCGATCACAAACTACCCCAACTTTTCCCGCTACATAGAAGTGACGTAGAATTAACACTCTGTCTCCCACTTGAACAGGATCTGGGTATGCAATAAATAACGCTCCTAAAACTCTTCGCTCTGAAAAATGAACTTATACAAGTGAAATTATTGGTTTTATAACCTTTTCTTAATTAAAGCTTAGTTTATAGCTAATTTTCCTGTCAATGCTTCTGATGGAATGCTTTGATTTGCAGACAACCAGCACTTGTAACTCCAAGCCACATAGGTTTTAAGATTGTTAGACAGTAAAAGGTTCTCTGAAGCGTTCTTACAATAAAATACTGTAAATCACTTACTACCTGTAATACTTTACTTAGCTACCGATGGGAGATTAATAATAGTTAATAGCATATCTACAACTTCACTAAAAGAAGCTGCGGTCTTGATATTTTCTGATTCTACATAACCGAATCCATAGGTAACGTGAATAAAATCAACTCCTGCTTTCATTGCTGCTAATCTATCACTTTCTGTATCTCCAATATATATTGCGTTTTTCAAGCTATTGCGCTGACAGATTGCAATGATATTTTCAGCTTTAGGCTTTTGAGTTCTGCCAAAACATTCTGAGTCTATAAATATATCCCCAAAAGTCTTGCTTGTATTACTACTGTTTAAAGGCATCGAAAGAAATGCCTGTAAGTACCAATACTCACAATTGCTAACTACAAACAAGGGAAACTGAGCAGACAAAGTATCTAAATATTCCGAAACTCCCTTATATAAACTTCCACCTCTAGTTTTTATTTCTTGCTTTTCACAGTCTTCTATTAAAAGAGAAATTTTATAAATACTTTCCTGTGCTAATTCGGGAAAAATATTTTTTACACAGTCTATAAAAGGCAGACCACTTACCCTAGAGATATCATCCTCAGTAATAGGAGTTCTCTGAATCTTAGCAATATTAATTGCTTGATTCCACGCGGATGCACATATACTCGATATATTCCAAAGAGTTCCATCTAGATCAAATATTACCCCAGTCATTTAATAACTCCCAAACGAAACCAAGCAATTTCAATCACTAGAGTGCTAGCGGATATTAGAATGTATTAAAATGTGACTTCAAAGCGCATCTGTTTGACCAATCCTGATGAATATATTTAACTACGCTATCTTCTGTATTTGAGCCAATTACTAATGTCGCGTAACGCTTAAGTTCAGCATCTGCGTTAGCAACTGCAATGGCACGAGCGGCAATTTTGAACATTTTGATGTCATTAATTTGATCTCCAAAGACCACAATCTCACTTTCCCCTAACCCATAATTCTCTACCAGAGTCCGAATAGCTTGGTCTTTAGTAGCTTTGCAGTCATGAATTGTTAACCAGTACCACCCCGGAGAGTATTGGTTCTCAATCAAGTGTGTCTCTACGGTAGTTCCATGTCTTTGAATAATCGCACCTTGAAGTTCGAGCAGTTGCTGTGCGTGACCAATCACTGTTAGGCAAACGACTTGATCATGGAAAGAATGAGTCAAATCTTCTATTGCTCGCCATCTTCGGTCTTTGTTTGTTAGGCGATCATTGAGATACCAACGCATACCATCGTTGATTACATCCTTATAATATGCACAGTCTTCTGTACCGTTAAAACTAGATACAAACGGAACACAGCCGAACTCAAGAATAAGCTTATAGATACTTTCAACTACATCAGGACAAATAGAATTAATGATTTCGTGTCTGCCAGAATCCAAATCAGAAATAAAAGCACCATTAAATTCAATAACCGGGAGACGAAGACTCAAACCCTTCAGCATCACTTGCATAGAAACAACGCTACGCGCACTGGCTACAGTAAACTGTAGTCCTTGATGCAAGAGTTCGTGAAGGATTTTCTTGCTGAACGAAGAAAGAATGGCATTATCTCCAAGCAATGTACCGTCTAAATCACAAATGTAGACAGTGTTCATAAACTAATCGGGGACACTGGTTGAGAGGAAAATTATACCTTAATATACTGTAAATCGCTAGATTTACTGTAATATGCAAGAAGAAGTTTGATTCTGATAATCTTGATGGGTGCAGCTTATAAATCCGCAGTTAATCTTGAACTTGAATACGAGTGCGAACAGAACTGGTTATTTTTGACTGTGACGGAGTGTTGGTAGACAGCGAGACATTGAGCAATCGCGTTCTTGTCCAATTTGTTGCAGAGTTAGGGCTTACACTCGAACTTAAAGAAGCTATTTTATTATTCAAGGGTTGCAAAATGACTGATTGTGTTGCTGTCATTGAGCAAAAGCTTGGAAAAATGTTGCCGCCAGATTTTGTAACTCAGCTTCGTGTCCGTACTGCCGAGGCATTCGAGCGTGAACTGCTGAGTGTGGAAGGAATAGAGGCATCTCTTGACAAAATCAATTTACCTATCTGTGTTGCTTCCAGTGGGCCACCCGAAAAAATTAAGTTAGCTCTGCGTGTCACTAATCTGCTGCCTCGATTTGAAGGACGTATCTTTAGCTCGTATGAGATTGGAAGCTGGAAGCCTGCACCCGACTTATTCTTATATGCAGCTAAAAATATGGGAGTTCAAGCTGCATATTGCACTGTTGTAGAAGACAGCGTTTTGGGTGTGCGTGCAGGTGTTGCTGCTGGTATGAAGGTCTTGGGTTACACCACTCCGAGTGAGGCTTCTTCGCTCGAAGACTGTGGAGCGCAAGTCTTCTACTCCATGTACCAGCTACCTTCTTTGCTGTCACAGCATTAAAAATTTGGTAATAAAAATGATGTGCTAATTGGTGATTTTCAAATATCAAATTATCCCTCTTGTAAGGAGAGTTCCGACTCCTGAACAAAATTCGGTACTGTTTGGTAAAAATCAACAATACAGTTTAGTTTGGGCTTGATGCCAGCTTCTATGATATTAACTCTAATAGTTCAGTCAACCGATTAATTCGTTTTATAATCTGAGGAGATGCTTGCAAACCACTGTGAAGACGGTTAAGCCAAACTCCTATTAATCCGGTATCTCTGGCTGCAATCGCGTCTAGTTCAAGGTTATCTCCGACATAGACACTCTCTGTTTCTTGTACTCCCAGTTTGGCACAAGCTAACTGGAAAATCTGGGGCGCAGGCTTCGCAAATCCCGCCGCTTCTGAAGTAACAACGACATCCATAACAGACAGAATACCGCATCGTTTAAGTACTTCAACCTGTTGCGCCTCCTGACCGTTTGTTATCACCCCAATCTTGCATTTGTGTAACTGTGCAAAACACTCATCGACATCATTGAATAACTGGCACATACTCACGTAATGTTCCCAGTACTCCGAGAGCAAGGCATCAGCATCTGTATCTGAAAATTCATAACCGTATTTCAAGAATGCTTCTCGCAGTTTTCCTCTACCCGATTCCTGAAACGTAACTTCTTTGGCAAAGAACTTTTTGTACCACTTTCGGGTCAAGGATATCCATTGTTCTTGAAATATATTTAACTCATCTTCGCTATTAGGTATGACCTTATTAAATAATGCACTTGCTGCATCTCTAATTGCTGCATCGTGATCTATAAGCGTATCGTCAAGGTCAAAAAGTACGGCTTTAATCATATATTTATTTAGCTATACAGGGGAACTGAAACATTTTGCAGAAGATTCAAAAGTAAGAACATTAACAACCATCCTTCGCTTCGATGAGATTTTATTCACTCACCACCGTTGCTGTACCCTTTGGTGCGGTGTCAACAATTGCCAAAATTTTAGGGAGCAGCAGTTCAATATCTGCTAATCGATTTGACGGCACTTGCAATACCAAAACAGCTAAATCTAGAACTGTCAAATTTTGCTGAAACGGCAGATTCCGATCTACCGTTATAAACACGTCAAACTCAATTTCGGCTAAACGCAAGAGTTCTCCATCTTTGATGCCAGCCCAACCCATCTGCGGCACCGTTTTTACACTGTGTCCAGATAACTGCCTTGCCAGTCTTCGGTCAATACACTCGTCAATCAAAATATTCACACTATGCAACCAGCTTCACAATCTGCGCTTGTGCGGCTTCCAGAAAAGCAATCACCTGTTCTCGCTTCACTGTGGGAAATCCGTCTAGAAAATCATCAATGGACTCTCCCGCCTTCAAATAATCCAGCAGGGTTTGCACAGGCACTCGTGTTCCGGCGAAGACTGGCGTACCACTCATCACATCTGGTGATGCGGTAATGATTGCTGACTGACTCATTATCCCCCTTCTAAAAGCATGGCTAGGCTATCTCATTCTAATAACTGCGCTGACTCAAGCGGTAGTGACGGCGATCGCCTGCCCTCTCACTCTTGTTCTGCTACCACCAACTACAAAGTAGATAACACCCGCTCCCTGTCACAGTTTAAGCGATAGTAAGTTACTTTGGTAAGCTGCTTTAGTTTACTAATAATCTACAAGTAGATTAAAGCAAATGACTTATTTAAATAATTATCTGACTGTACCTTAATTTATCTGCTACTGTAATTTACTTAATTACGTATAGCTCAAAACTGCTTGCCTTATTCAATCTAGGTCAAACACTAACTACGGTTTAGACGTTTAGAGTCAGACACTTTTAAAAATTAGTATATTACTTTAATTTTCTTAACTTAATGCAGTAAGGTGCCAAAGTCAAAAAGTAAATTACTATTAACACACTAGTATATTACTTTCATTTATTTTAAATTTAACGTAACTGACTTTAAATTACCAATATAGAACAAGCCGTGTATGGCAACTAAAGACTGGTTAGACAATCACGCTAAAGTGACAGCATACCTTGATTTCAGCCTCTACGCTAGTTTAGAGAAGTGGATGAAAACACACAAAATAAAAAAAGCGTCTCAAGCTCTCACAATTATACTTGAGCATTATTTAGAGGGCAATATTCCCATCGAAGTGATGCCAGAGAACCTAGAACTTGAGGTAAAGCAGCTTAAGGTTAAAACTACCGAAATCGATGGTCTTGAGGCAGCCGTAGCCGAGCAGCAAAGGGAATTCAATGATGAGATTAACTCCCTCAGAACAGAAATTGATGGTCTACGGCAAGCCTTAATAAACGCGGGGTTATCATCTCTCAGAGAGAGGGTAGAGGACATCCCCAGAGGCAAAATCAAATTCTCATATTCTGATCATGATGCTAAACAGGGGCTAACCAAGACTGACCTGTGTGAGCGGATAAACATCAACGGCAGTCAAATCAATCAATGGGCTACGATGCTCAACCTAGACCCTGATGAATACCTGTTTGAGTTGACTGGGTGGAAGAAGCCCCTTAATGCTCGGCGATACTTCCCGGTAGTGGAGAATGAGCAAAAACTTGGGGCAAAAACTAGCTAGTAGTCAGAGGGCGATCGCCGATCTGACGGTACACAGAATGGTAATTTCCAATACGCTGATCTGCGCCTACATAAACTATATTGTCTACAACTGAAACCTGATGCAGATAGACATTAAAGAGTTTCTTACAACCAAGGTAACTGTCATTGTTGACCGTCCACTTGGTAGCAGGCATCCGCAATACCAATATATCTACCCGATTAATTACGGCTACATTCCCGGCACACTTGCTCCAGATGGAGAAGAAGTAGATGCTTATATCTTGGGTGTATTTGAGCCTTTAAGCCAGTTTGAAGGTGAGTGTATTGCCATTATTAGGAGGATTGATGATGCAGATGACAAGTTGATTGTCGTACCGCAAGGCTTGAATTACAGTAACGAGCAAATTAGAGCTTTGACAGAGTTTCAAGAGCGGTTCTTCGTATCGGTTATTTTGCGAACAAAATGTAATCAGAAAAAATGACTACTAAACCGATAAAGAAAAAAGTGATTGCCTATATCACCAGGGACGATGAGTTGATGGTATTTAGACATACTGACTTTCCGGCAGCTGGAGTACAAGTACCAGCAGGTACTATTGATGAAGATGAGTCACCAGATGATGCTGTACTGCGAGAGGTTTATGAGGAATCTGGTCTAATGTCCGTGAGGATTGTTGAGTTTTTAGGTACTTATGAGTATGACATGACCCCTTTACGAGATGAAATTCAATCCCGTTATGTTTATCATCTTGAATTGACTCAACCGGCTCTAGACAGTTGGCGACATTACGAAATGCATCCAAGCACCGGATTTGACCCCATAGCCTTTGATTTTTCTTGGGTAAAACTAGACGGTTCTGATTTGGGTCTAGCTGGTGGTCAGGGTCAACTATTACCTAAACTTTGTCAAAAAATGAAAACGCAGTAGAGGAAAGACTAAAAGAAAATCGCCATGATAACCAGCAGCTAAAAAGCCCTCAGTGATTCACCGAGAGCTTTTAGTTTCTGTCTACTGAAGTTGTGTTTGTCTGCTAATCTGTCGCCTCTGTCCTATGCTGTACAAGGATTCTGTCTACTTCTGTCCGTCCTGTCCCTCTGTCTGATTTGGGGCGATTTCGATGGTCGTAGCATCCAGCCAGACTAAAGACTGTTCTCTACCAGTTCATTAAACAGTTGCTTCAATTCCTCCGAACTGAACCGTTGAGCTTTTACCTTAAAGTTTGGCTGTATCTCAATAATGACTGCTGATGTTCTGACGGTTCGCTCTTCGGTATTGCAGCAACGATTGGGCTAGTTAGGGATATAGAGATTTTGTACAAAAATAAACTCCACCACTCCCCGACTTAATCCTTTCGCTATCCTCACCAATACATCATTCATTCACAATCAAGTTATAGTCGATATAACCAAGCATCGCCCCTCTTTTTATCGCCTCATAACGGTTCTTGACGTGCCATTTACTGTACAAATCACTGGCATAATTTTTGACTGTACTAACAGAGAGAAACATTTCTTTGGCAATCTGTTCAAAAACTAAACCCTGAGCCAGTAATCGCAGGACTTGTATTTGTCGCTCAGTGGGAGGTTCAAACAAGTTTTTGTCAACGAAGTTGGGGTCGATATATCTGTTTTGATAAAGGCTTTCTAGCAGTTTTTTAGCCAGCTTCGGGTCAAGCAGGCATTCATCAAAGTAAGCTCTTTTGATGGCTAGTTCAATCAATTCTATATCAGCACTTTTGAGCATATAAGAATCAGCCCCATGACGGAAAGCTGAGTTAATAAAGTCTGAATGAGTCTGATTAGTAAAAATTACCACTTTACTATTAGTTTTCCTTTTGATTGAGCGAGTCAGTTCTAAACCACTCATGTCGGGTAATAATAAATCAACTAACACAACATCAGGGTTGGTTTGTTCAATTAACTGAAACCCTAGCTTTCCACTGGTAGCATCACCAGTTACTTCTATATCTGGAGATTGTGAAATAGCGCCTTTGATGCCTAAGAGCGTGAATGTTTCTGGTTCAACAATTACTATTTTCAGCATGATGTTGATAATCTTCTAATAATAAATGGCTGTTTATTCGGTTATTTCTTATTGGTGTCTAGCGGACACGTACTAGACACTTGGTGTCTGGGTGGTGTCTGGGGTAGTGTCTGGCGGTGTCTTTGCTAGATAAGGCTTTCAAGCTTTAGTGTCTGTGGTGTCCGGTGTCCAGTGTCCGTTAAAAAAGGGTGTTTTTGGGGCGAGACACCAGACATAAAGGGCAGTCAAATTTGATTGAGCTTGATAACACCCTCAGCTATCCAGTCCCCCAATCCTGCCCCCACAATTTCATACATCCAGCCCTTGATTTGCTCAACACTAAATCTCTCACCGTTCACTTTAAAGTTGCCTTTGAACTCTCTTACATCAGCTTCAATTCGTTCAGTTCTGGTGAGATATTCATACAGCTTTTGCGCCTGGGGTGATAGTTTCTTAGGTTCATCTTGGGTGTCACCTGCTTTGTTACCAAGATTGAATTCCAGTTCATAAATGCGCTCTAAAGTGGCTTTATCGATGGGGGGATTGGGGTTAGATTCTGCTGGGAGAGCGTCGCTAAAGTCAGATATTTTCGCTGTCATTTTGGGCAGATTAACATCAAGCCATTCGTTTGAACTATCGAGTTTTACCTTAGCAAAACCAGTTGATGAAGGCTGTAGTGTAACTGAATCTACTTCTGCCAAACATTCAACTTGGAGCATCTTAGAAACAAGATTATGTAATCCCTTAATGCCGAATAAACACGTCTGGGTGTTGTTATGAGCTACGACAGTAATGGGCATCTCTTGTTTACGGCTTTTGGTTAGTGCCAGCTTGCCGAATTTGTCTAACAGTTCAGCATCCTTGATGAAGTCGCCGTATGTGGTGGCCTCCTCACAGATTAAAGACAAAGCTTTACCTTCTGCCCAAAGTTTCTGCCGCCATTGCGACTCACTCAATGATGAATTATTAAAGGTTTTTAACCGTGATTCCAGTTCCTCAACGTAATCGCGGATCTGCTGTTCAATATCATCCCAGGAGTGGTAACTTTCAACTCCTCGCCATTCACTACGGTTCGAGTCGGGGTCAAGGACAATCACACGGTAGCCGGCTTGTTTTTTGAGTTGGATTACATAACGGGCTAGCCATGATTTACCACCCCCTTGATTACCCCAGATAAGGGCAGTTTGTTTGACTAAGTTTTGCACCCATGCCGTTTTATTGTTCTGTGGTGCAATCGCTCCTGGCTCAGAACCAGTAACCTTATCGTTGGGGTCAATCGTCCCTTGTAGAGTCTGACTCCCTTGTAGATAAGGGGTTTTCATCTCACGCAACTGCTTAATGTACTCTGCTTTCTGTTCTTCAGTCATCCCCGCCGTTTGCGCCTCAAAAATGGCATCAGTTGCCTCCATTTGGGTAACTTCAATCTCGGTGTGGGCGTAAATCTCGGCTTTGGTGATATCAACAGTGCGATCATTGGCGACTAGATCCAGGTCAGCTTGTAGTTGGACTTCTGCGATCGCAACGTCCCTGTAACTCTCTAGTAGCTCGGAACGTGCGGCCATCTCAGCTTTTGCTGCGTCCCGTTTTTGGGCGATGTCTTCAAAAACTGCCCTCTGCTTCTCTTCATCTTGGCAATGGCGAAGCATCCAGCCAGCAAGCGCAAACCCCAGGAATCCCCCAAATGCCCAAAACGCTTTATATGGGTTAGTCGCTTTCACTAACCCATTTACCCCCATTGCTGGATCTCTCACTACTTGGCACGGCATTCCTTCTAACTGCCATTGCTCCCAATAAAAGGGGGTCATCCTGAAAGGTCTGTTATTCTGATCCTGACATACCAATTTTTTCTGGGGAGTCCGAACGCAAAAATAAATGCGGTCGCTTGACTCCCCTTTCCAAGCCATCGCCGCAGAGCTAATTCCCACAGTCAAACTAAGCCCAATTGCAACAGCTTTCTTGTCCATTGGTAACTGTCCGAACCACAACATAAAACCCGATTGTTGCGACTCGGATAACTGTTTATGTTTCTCGGTTAAATAATTCATTTACTCTTCCTTCCACCAAATAAAAAAATCATTAATATCGCTAGAAATATGCCCACTCCTGCACCATCTATCCAACTTGAAGATTCAGCAGTTTTTGGCTTATAAACCGACTCAATATAAGTCTTAACTGTACTAGTAGAAGTTCTCGCTTCATTCCATTCACTAATCGGTTCACTAAGCGCACACAATAACGCTAACGATGCACTGCAACCAGTCATTAAATTAGTAACGAAATTATTGAACCCTTCACCCGTTGCAGTGGCAGTAAAATACAGATGTGCAGTGCCAACAGCTAGGAACATTCCAACTGGGTGAACTTGCAACAGGTGAAAGGTGAAAATCACTGCCGAATTTAAGCAACTGCCAGCGACAATTTCACAAGCGTTACCAGCACGTCTAAATGTTCTACCTCGGTTATTTTCTGGTAATGGTTGTGGTTGTTCTGATTGTTGATGCTGCTGATGTTGTTGTGGTGTTTGTGCCAGCCCTTCATGCAAGAAAGGGCTGACGCTATGAGGATCTTCATTTCGTTTCCTTACTAGCATCAGCCTTGCCTTTTAACTAATAGTTATCTGTCGCCTAATTTCTGCCACAAGTTACCCAGCATTGCACCCCAACCGCGAACTGTTCCCGTTGCAGAAACACTAGACGCAGGTGCATGATTTTGGCTAGTAACTGGTATCACTTCCTGGGGTGTTTGATTGGGTTCTAATGCCCTTGAGCCGTACCGCGCACGGGCTAAAAGTTGTTGTCGTTTCTCTCTTAATCCCGTAGTGATTGCCTGTCTTTCGGCTTGCACAACTTGCCTATTTTCGATGCCGCTAATTTTGTTTTCATGTCTCCACAATTCTGCTTGCAAATCGTGGTGTAATTGGGCTGCAACTTCGGCTAGTCCGTGCTTACGTTTTTGGTCAATTCGCAGAAGGTCTGCTCTATCTTGGGCATCTATCTTGCTCATCTCTGAATCAAATTCGGAGTTGAGTTTGCGAATCTTAGCGATAGCACCCGCAACATGAGAGCCATATTGTTTACGAAGTTCGACCCAGGTAACTTGCCCTTTTGTTAGCTTCTCCATCGCCTCAAAGACCACCTTAGCGTTGTCTAAGAACGGGTCTAATCGGTCAGATAATTCTTGGGCATTATTGGCATAATCCGCAAATTGTTCGAGCTTATTTATATCCGAAAGATAGCCCAGAATATCAGACTCAAACCCTCCCCAAGATTGCGCCTTCTCGTCAATATGCGAACTATGACCAACTACCGGATTACGTATTGCAAAGTCCATTGCGTTATTCTCCTAATAAGGTATGTTGTCGTAGTTCGTATCATCGTCAGATTTGGGTACTTCTTCATCCCAATACCCCATGTCCTCAAATCGGCTATAAATTCTCGTTGCTAATTGCCGTAGTGGGTCGTCAAAATCTTCAGAAATTAAATCAAATCTGTTCTCACCAAATGCCAAGATATTTGCAATGTCCGCGTCAATCCCATTGCCCAAAAATTGACCAAATGCAGCAGAGTATGGATGGTCATCGATGGTTGAATGAGTCGCTAGAAATTCCGTTCCGGTGAAAGGTGGGTAATCTTCACTCTCTTCCAATGGTGTGGAAAGTGCCTCAATATCTGCTGAGATCATTGCTGCCCATTGTTCAGGATTTTCTACTTTGAATTGCTCTAATCTCAGGGCGTGATCAGTCAGAGGTGATTTGCCCCAATCGTTGGGATTTTTGTAGTCAAGTGTCATTTGTTAGAATCCTTGTGTACTTTTCGTTTTGCGGCGAGAGATACATCCTGATTAGGCGATCGCCAAGCTTGCCGGCAGGTGCGATCGCTTCATCATCAGTTCTCACAAAACTCAACAAGTTCAAAAACCTCCCTCTGCACTTGGTTTTGGTTGAGTCGATGGGAGGTATTATCCTCCGCACCTCTCAGTTAGAACCGAACGTGAGACTTTCACCTCATTCGGCTCCCGATATTCTTAGACAAGGTAATTATTCCTGTGTTTTTGCCTATCCCAGAAAGTAAAGCCGCTTTTGGTTTTACTTTCTTAACTGGTTAACGGGTTTTCGCGCTAGGGGATACTCGAAATACTTTTCCCTTATCTTTTGCCCATGTGGTGATAATCGTGGCAGCTTTCGTGTATAGCTAGAAGGTTCTTAGCCTTCCAATTGTTGTGATTTCCATCTACGTGGTGTAGGTGTACTCTCTCATCACTTAGCAGTTTTAGTCCACAGTATCCACAAGTATGGTCTTGACGCTTGAGCGCCTTAGAGGTTTCGCCGTCATATAATTTACTGTTCCTTTCAGTCCAGTAAGCTAAGTCTCCGTCAAAGGGTGATTTATTCCCTGTAACGTTTATGTGGCTGTTCTCGGAGTAAGGAACTTTTGGGAATGCCTTTGCTATCAACTCAGTGGTTGATTCTTTGGTATTCTTTGATTCCTTATTGAATACTGTCCAAGTTCTGTGATTGATGAACCAGAGGGAATCCCTGGTACTGCTCATATCACAGGACTTGTGGTAGTTTCTCCATCCTCTAACTGTCGGTGCAAGCTTTTCAGCTTTTACCCTAGCCCCATAATTCGAGTTGTTTACGATAGCTTTTACCTTCTTACGGAAAGCTTTAAAGTTGTCCACTGAGGGAGTGCTTTTGAACTTTCCGTTTTGCTGTACTTTGAAGTTCCAGCCGAGGAAGTCAAACCCATCTTTCGTGGCGGTTATCTTCGTTTTCTTCTCACTAACCTTCATTCCTCTTTCAGCTAGGAACTGGCTTATCTTGTCGAGTATTTGCTCTGCATCGTCTACGGGTCGGAGTATGATTACCATATCGTCCGCATAACGGATTGATGGCTCGATGATATCCTTGGCAGGGGTGTTATTAGTGATTCTTCGTCCCTGTATGTTGTGATACCTGTGTATACTTTCGATTCCGTTTAGGGCGATGTTGGCTAGTAGTGGACTGACCACCCCGCCTTGAGGTGTACCTTGTTCTGGAAACTCAGGATTTATCCCAGCCTTGAGGCAACGGAATATTCCAAGTTTCAGGCTCTTAGGAGCAATCAGGTTATCCATGATGGTGGTGTGGTTTATCCTGTCGAAGCATTTCTCAATATCAAGCTCGATAACTCTTTTATTGGTTCCATTAGCGCTAGAGCTAAGATTACTGTAGATGTACTTTTGTGCATCATGGGCAGAGCGCCCAGGTCTAAATCCGTAACTTCTAGCGTGGAAAGTTGCTTCGTGCGCTGGTTCAAGTGCATATTTTGCGAGGCATTGCCAAGCTCTATCTGCGATTGTTGGGACTTTTAGCATTCTGGTGGAGCCATCTTTCTTAGGTATGGGTATCTCTCTCAACCCTGAGTGATACCAAGTGGTTTGTTGTTTGAGGACTTCTTCGAGATTGAATCTTTCCTCAAACGTCAGGGACGCTTTACCATCAATGCCAGCCGTCTTTTTCCCAGCGTTTAGCTGTGTTACTTGACGAATTGCCAGAAACCTAGCCGCACGGGATTTCAGAATTAGCCTTTGAAGTTGCAAAGCTTTGCGCTTGTTTCCTTCTCGAATGGCTTTAAACACTCTTCTTTGTAGGCGGAAAAGGTTCGCTCGAAATTTCTTCCAAGGTAATGATTTCCAAGATTCACTTGTAATTTTGTTACAGTGCCTAATCATGCTTTACTCCGTTTTGTGTTTTCTGAATACCTTGCAGCAATTACGCCGCATCCTACCCGAAATCAGAGGAGTTCCGTAGCTCGTCTTACCTACTTGGGGTTCGACCGTCCCAAGACCTCTGACTCGTTTTTATTCGTTCCCTCAGATGATTGATTGTTCCGTTAGGTGTAGCCAATTTGACCATCAGAAACCCTAGATTCTTGCAACTTCCTAAGCCGCAGAGTTGCGGGTTTTGACTCTGATGAAGTCGGGGGTTTTTAGTTATGCCCCGCTTAAGAATAGGTCACTTTTCTAGGCTCGGTTTCACCGTAGGAACTCCCTGTTAGCGCCAGTGTCAGCCCATAACAGCCGTCTGATTGCGCCCTGTTCCCAGCTTCACTCTATAGATAACGAGTCTACTCGGTGTGGGCAGATAAGGATTCACGCTTGAATCTAGCGGGTGGGACTTTCACCCACATCAGTCTGAGAGTTCAGCCTTTAGTGACAGTAATCTGCTGTCAGGCTGGCTTAGTTATGTACGGGCTGATTACCGTGATTCACTAAGCAACGAATCGCACGGCTTAATTCTTTTCTTCTGCCCTTAGAGTCGTTAAAAACGAAAGGTGCATTGATTCGAGAATTAGACCGATAGCTGTAACGCAGTTGTTGACCGCGAAATTCGTACAGGTGGTTACGTTGTAAGGCTGTCGTTGAAAGCATTTGGTTGTCCCTCGACTTGGGAATATAAATCGATATTTAGGATGGCTTCGTGAATCTCGAAGAGTGCTTGAATGGCATCACCGAGGCGGAGGTCATTTGACGTAGTGAATCGCTCTGATGCCTCTAGTTTCATGTACTCTGGCGTTGCCCTCAACATCCTCAAACTCTCTTCTTTCCCTTTGAGAATTGCTAAAATTTGCTCTACAGTCAAAATTTGCTGCATAGATATAAGCTCCAAAGAAACTAGGAATTGTGATGCAAGCTATTAAAAGGACTGGGCGGATTTTGAAAGCAAGCCACTGATAATCAGCCTCTAATTTGTCCCTATTATTGTTTGTTTTGGTTGACATACATTACTAAGCCCACAGTAAATAACCCAACTCCCAAAGGCGATATACAAGCAGCTACACCACCAATTAGGGAGAGGGTAGCCACACCAGAATAAAAACAAACTTCAGTTAGTAAGTGCATTTTTCTTTCCTTTGAAATGAAGTGCAAGAGAAATAGAAACCGATGATTTGACAATGCCAGCTTTGATGCAAATTCTAAATATTTGCTGCTAGATTCAATATTTCCTCTACTGCCTTGCTGGTGCTGGGTTGACGCGGGGTAATTCCCCGTTGGGATAAAAAATCATTGGGTGTGGTGTCATTAATTTTTTGAGCAGTCATAGCTAGAGCTAGACTAAGCTCGTCAACGTACTTACCTACCTCATCACTAAACACAGATTCATAGGTATGCCGGAAATTTGCAGCGTTACGCTTGGCAGCGATAAATGCGATCGCAGTCGTTAGATTATGGGACTCAATGACAATGCTTTCACAGAAGTCTGCAAGAGTGTTGTTAACTCCAGAAATGATTGAGTGTTGGTCTGATATAGACAAGTTAGAGTCATCCGCCATAGGTGCGAGTGCTTGACCCTCTGTCTTGGCAAGCAGTGCCTTAGCAACCAAATCAGCCACATCTAACGGGACTTTTGAGACAGACTCAAAGTTATCTGGCATGAAGTCAGCCAGCATGAAACGGTAGGCATCTTCAGCAATTCCCAGGTCAACAGCAGCTTTTTTGATAGTGATATCAGTCATGATTTATGCTCCTTTGTGAAAAATTTGATTTGATTTGTACTGGAAGTTAGAAACTGAGAAGTAGTGAGGGTTGCCACGAATATAGGCTTTTACCCTGGCGGCAATTCGCAGCGAGTTCATCAGGGACTTTATACGGCTCAATACCCATACTTGGTAAGGGCTTAGAGGGACTTCTTTATCCCGTTCGCATAGCTGGCGTTTAGCTTTGTCTGTCTGGATGGGATATGCTTCCCGGTAGCCTTCAAGGGCAAAGTATGCAATCTTGTCCCATTTCCAAACAGTTGGTCTAGTAACGTCTAACAGTCGCGCTAGTTCTGATTTCGTGACGGCAAAATCAACATAAATGCTGTCTGGTTCGATAGAACTCCCCAAACTAAAAGCTTGTGAACGATTCATAATACAGGCTATTTAGTGAGTAAATTAACCTTTAACAGCGCTTTAGCGAGTATTTAACACCTTATTTAATAATTTCGTTGATTATCTGTCTGCAACCCCGTTCAGTTAAGTCTTTTGGACGTTTTTAACAGGTGATTTGCGTTTTCTGAGGTGTTAAACTTTGCTTGTTCACATGCTAGCATAGTTTTGCTAGCATGTGAACATGATAGGAAGATATTTTATTAACATGTTTGGAATAAACTGGAGAAATATTATGTAAAGTGATTTAAGAATGTCGGCAGCGAAAAGAAATGACCCCAACTATATGCAAATGTCTGGGGATGTAAAAAAAGACATAGGGCTAAAATTTAAAGCCACTTGTACTCTTAAGCAGATTTCTTTAGGAGAGGGATTAGAGCAGGCGATCGCGCTATGGCTTGAGCGGGAGAATAAAGAAAAAGTAGTATGACCAACACAACAGAACCACACAGACGAACTCGCGTTGAGCAAAGATTAGAGCAGTTGGCAGTCCACCAAGCTAGCCACAACCGCGCAAATAGGGTGAGCAGCATTGGCTCTCAGAAACACTATGCCGACCCCATTGTTTTGTATATACGGAGAAATTTTCTGACTTTTTACTAACGTCCACCAGATTGCAATATGTGTCTAATATTACTTGATAATATGCTGACTACCAAACAACATCCTAACCCTAACCAAATGACTGACTTCTATTTATGTCTTTAATCCCTGGAATTTGAGCCAATAAAAGCCAAAAAGCCTGCGAGGTGCAAACTCACAGACTTTGACTCAAATTTTTCATTTGATTTCGCTACGTACATTGTGGATTCGGTGCTACCAACACCTACCACGCCTACACCCCGCCAGGAAAGACAGAATGTAAAACTGCCACTGAAGAAGAATCAAGTGGAGCCTTTCTTTGATTATAAATGTCTATTATTTATTTCCAACAGATTCCTAAGAATAAAAGCAGGCATGAAGGCTTTACCGAAACTACTTGACTCTTTCCCCTCTACCGCACAAGTTACGCCAACTGTTCTGTAGATAAAAGTTGAACATCAGTCTTTTCTTGGCGAGGGCAATTTAACCCCTGCCAGGAGAAAGAAATTGAAAAATCTATCCAGTGTTCTACCATCTGCTCTAAACCTACTGCCAGTAGAAAGCTTAAGTGAGTTTGCCAGCCGAATTGAGCGAGAATTTCTTACCGGCTCTGCGATCGCAATTTCTCTCTACACTGATAACATCCGCATCGTCTCCGACATAGAAATTAGTGCTGGAGGGGATGTATCAACCCCAATCCACGATGCACTGAACTGGAAATATACCAGATTTGGGCATCAAGCCAAACCCACACTCCACGCCGCAATATTTTTTAACGAAGACGGTAGCCCCTGGCAAGGCAAACTCAGTAAACCCAGGACTGATGCTCAAAAAGACAAAGAACAAAAATACGAAACCCCAATTGGCAATGGTTCACGGGCTTATCTCCCCACCGTCAACCGAGAAAATAGACGCTTAATAGCCAACCGCTACGGCGTAGAAGTCCCCCCTCCTGGCGAAAGTTTCTGGGACTGGCTAGAACTCCACCCAGAAATCCCAATCATCATTACAGAAGGCGGTAAAAAATCCTTATGCCTGTTGTCACAGGGGTATGTAGCCATTGCCCTTTACGGAATTAACGGCGGCTACCGTAGCAAGGATTTATTAGGCAACCCTGTCAAGCCCTATCTAATCTCAGATATAGCACGATTTGCTGTTAAGGGGAGAAAAATTACCCTCGCCTTTGACCAAGACACCAATACTCTAACCCAGAGACGGGTTAACGCTGCGACTTTCCGCTTTAGCCGATTACTGACCTCTGCCGGTTCAATAGTTGATATCGCCATCTGGGACGGTCAAAAAGGACTGTGTAAAGGCGTTGATGATTTAATTGTCAACGCTGGCGTGGCTGCGTGGTCAACTGCCTTAAACCAAGCCCTTTCAGTAACACATTGGCAGTTGTGGCAACGCTTAGAAAATCGGTTAACTTACGAACCCTCATTAAAAGTGACCACAGCCGACTTATCGACCTTGGAGATCAAAGACTTACCCCAGTCAGGAATTATTGCCCTTAACTCAGGCAAAGGCACTGGTAAAACTAAGTTTATGGCCAAAACTACAGCGCATTCTCCGAAATTATTAGCACCGAGTCACAGAATAGCGCTCGTACAGAATTTATGTGCCAGGGCAGATTTAGATTACCGAGGCGACTTAGATAAAGTCAACGGCAATTTTATCAAAGGAGGAGCTTACAGCTTCCGAATTGGTTTCTGTGTTGATTCACTCCTAGCCATCGACCCGAAAAAATTTGCTGGCTGTGACTTAATGATTGATGAAATTGTCCAAGTTGTTCGTCACTTACTAACTTCTAGTACTTGCGATAAAGACGGGAAACGTCCCGCATTACTAGCGAGATTTGCAGAATTAATTAGAGTCGCCCGGAGGATAATTGTTGCTGACGCTGATTTAAACAACCCAACCCTAAATTACCTCTGGGAACTGAAAGCAGATCCGGCTCCAATCTACTTAATTTATAACGACTATCAACCCAAACCTTACCACGTCACATTTATTCAAGCCAAAGATAAATCAGCTGTTATAAACGAGTTAATCCAAAATGCACAAAACATCTTGCCAGGTAAGGCGCTATATGTCACCACAGATAGCAAAGCCACCAGCAAGACAACAGCCCGACTGCTACAAAAAGAAATTCCTGGTATTAGAATCCTGCTGGTTAACTCAGAAACCAGTGGCAATCCAGACGAAAAAAGGTTTTTGAAAAATCCCGATGCAGTATTAGCTTCAGGGTTATATGACGTAATTATTTGTTCTCCCACAGTCGCCACCGGAGTCAGCATAGAAATTCCAGATAAAGTCGAGAAAGTCTATGGAATTTTCACTGGCGCATCATCCACCGACGCTGATATGTCCCAATCCTTAATTCGCGTGCGAGACAACGTAGAGCGTGTGGTTTGGTGTGCCAAACGTGGGACAAATTACTGTAAAGTTTCTCGCTCCAGTAATTATCTAGAAATTAAAGCACAATTACAACAGAGAACAGATGCCACTGTTAGTTTAGTCCGCTCCAACCTTAGACCAGATATTGTTGAAGGTATTGCTAATTTCGATTGGCAATCAAACCCTCATGTTAATTTGTATGCCCGAATTAGTGCCGAGCAGAATTATTCGATGATGAATCTCTCTGATGCACTGCTAATTCGACTCAGACATGAAGGGCATCAGATTACAATTGATAATCGAGAATCGGATAAAGCTGTCAAACTGTTATTAAAGTCAGCCAAAGACGAAATCAAACAAATTGAAGCCAAAGACATAGTAGCTGCTGCCGATTTAACTTATCCAGAAATTGCCCTCTTGGAATCCCAAGAAGCAGTTTCACCAGAAGACGCACTAGCAATTAGAAAATATTATCTGAAAGATTTCTACTGCGTAGACGAGCTAACTATAGAACATGTACTTTGGGACAAAGAAGGCCGACGACGTGGGGAACTGCTCAACTTAGAAGCGCAACTTTATCCCGAATTAGGAGTTGACAGAACAGCCAAATCATTAGAGAAACAAGCTAATTGGAATCAAGCTGTTTGCCCGTGGGATATTTCTGGTACAGCGCTGCGGCGCTCTATGCGAGAAGCATTTGGATTAAACGACTTTTTAGATCCTTTCAAAGAATGGACTTTTGCAGACCTCAAACCCTACGCCGACAAGATTCGCCAATATGCCCCAGAAATATTCCACCATCTCAAACTCACCATTAGCGACAAAATGAGTGATGTTCAGGTTGTGCATCAAATGTTATCGCAGTTGGGAATTAAAGCAGCTTTTCGCTGGTCGAGGTTTGAGCCGGGCTTTGAAAGGCAAAAAATTAAAGTCTACCGACTTGATGCTGAAATCTGGTCTAACCTGATGTTCATATTAGCTAAACGTGCCGCACGACGCGAAAGGCTGAAAAATCTTGGAGAGTCTGATGGATCATCTATGTCTTTTAATACTCAAAATAATCTAGGAGATCCAAATCAACATCACTCGAAATCCCTTATTGAAACATTGATTGGACTTGTATGTACCGTCACGGGAGATGATGACCAGTTCTTAGTACAGAGCAAAACATTAGACAGTAGAGCCAGATGTCAGAACTTAACCAACAATACAGTAGTTTTATTGCCGTTCACTGAACTTACACCAGTAAATAGGGACTGAAATAGACCTGATAAATTGTTGCTCTCACCAGCACTGCCATATTCAAAAGCAGTGCTGGTGAGAGCGTGGCTAATTTCTCAATAGTTTTGTGCATTCACTCTAGCCAAAATGAAAAGTTCATTATCAGACTGCGCTTGGTGACACGAACCTTCTATTTCCGCCAGATTGGTCGATTACGCGCTCATCGTCGCTCCAATGTGGAGCTAACATTCTACTTCTGCGCTGACTATGATTTGGGTTTCCTTGATCGTGAATTACCAGGAGTTAAATTAGAAAGCGTTGATGCTTTGCAACTCTGCCCAGAAGCGGGTAACGCGAGTGAGCAAACAGGACACGCTATAGTCAATGCTCTAACCCAACTTTGGCAGTCAAAACAGAAAATTACCCAACCCGCGATCGCGAATATTGCTGAAATCTCCCAAGCTTGGGTGAGCCGATTTACGCAGCGTTGGGGGGGCTAAAATTTATAGCCAGAAGCTGGAAACTAAAGCTCTGTAAGCCTTTGGGCTATTGCATTCTCCAAAAGTGACAAAACAGGGATAAGGTGAAAGATCATCCTTGCTGTAGTGGATCAACGGCAGCGGGTTGGAGATGGCTTAAATCAAACTGAGCAATTTGTTCAACCAACTCACCGAGACGACCTACAATGTGTTTAAGAATTTGTTCACCTTTTTGAGCAGTGGCGATGGTTGCGTCGCCCCAAGCACCAGTTTCACAAATATCCTGGCTCAACCAGCCGAAGTTTGCTGGGCCGAACGGACTCAGAAGCGAATCTTTTGACTCTAGGACAAAGGGTTTCAGTTTTGCTTGCTTCATCTGATCCCGCCTGACCAAATCCGGTTCGAGATGCAGCATTAGTGATGTTTCGATAGCACCTGCGTGCAAACCAAGACTCATCTCGTAGTCATTGAAAATACTTTTAGGAACGCCAAGGGCAAACCAACTTGTTGCAACTGCCAGCATACTATAGCGGCGGCGTAGTGCTAGAATTGCTTCGCTAATGACGGATTGATTGCCGCCATGAGAGTTTAGAATTAACAGCCGCCGGATACCAACTGCTGTGAGGCTTGCCGTAAGTTGTTTTAAAATTTCCAAGAGTATATCAGGAGAAAGCGCCAAAGAGCCGGGAAAATCCAGATGTTCGAGGCTTTGACCAATAGTCTGCGTTGGCAGAACCAGTACATTAGCTGAATCAGTACCCTCGGTCAAGAAGCACTCGATTATTCCGTTGACGATACGTGTATCAGTCCAAACTGGCAAATGTGGCCCATGCTGTTCAATCGCGCCTATCGGCAGGATAGCTATGTTGCTACTATCGAGATTTCGGAAATCAACCGTTGTGAGTTCATGCCAGTAGCGCTTTGACATTGTTTAGAAGGGTATTTGAAATAATACGGTAGAGTCTACTAAGGAACAGAAATTTTAGAATTGATTGCTACAGAAATACTAAAACTTTCTCAAAAACAATTGCATCAACCCACACATCTGAGTTGTAAATTAGTTCTCCCACTTGTTGATATCCTCGGCTTTTATAAAAAGACAAGAGCTTTAGGTGTGTCTTCACTCCATCCAACCGTACAGCACAGTAACCGCGCTCAATGGTAAGCTTCTCAATAGCTTGCATACACCATGTTCCTATCCCTTTGCCTTGCCAAGATGGAAGTATTGCTAGTTTATGTACATACACTGCCGGAACATCTGATATCTGCCAAAGAATGTTTCCATACTTGATGTAGCTCAATGGAACTGTTGTCATCATCTCAAGTGTGAAAGTGCCTACTAGGTTCTCGCCGACTGTAACGGCGTAAACCTCCTGCTCCATAGCATCGTGGAGCATTTGCTCAAGCGGATAATTTGGCGGCATCCAGTGACTCAAACCGAAGCGGTCTTTCATATCAAGACCGCAAGCCACCAAGATTTGGTGAAGGGATGGAACCTCAGATATGCTGGCGTGTTGGAGACAGAGTTGTTTGCTATCGCTAACCATAAGCAGTTCCTCTAAAGACACATATTGCCTTACATAAGGTGGCTGCCCAGGCGTTCGGCATCAGATTTCCCCATGCTCCCTAGTAGTTTTTTCTACTTAAATCGCCAGTCACATGAGGAGGTTGATGGTTTTAGCTAATCTTTTAGCCATCAATAATATTAAATATATCCTTCTTCCGTCACTTTGGGAGTTTATATTTTGATAGCAACATTTTGACTGCGTTCGCATTCGCGTAGCGTCTCGTAGAGAAGCTTGCGCCAAAGGCGCTCTCGCCTAAAGAGTGCATAACAATTAATGCTAAATACGGCTCTTGCAATGTGCTAGTGCCATGTTCCACATTAAAAGTGCATAACTATTACTGCACTCTCATGCACAAGCAATGTGCAACAGCAGTATTCGCTGTAGTGGCAACGATTTAGAAAGCATTCCAGGCTCAAAAAAAACTTTCGCCCAAAACTGGCGTGCTGTGCTGCAAAGAGGGTTAGACTAGCTAGCAAAGATACTTTTGATAAAACAGAGAAATCCTTCATGAGGAGAATATCATGTCGGAAGTTGTCAAGTCAGATATAAAAATACGAAGTTGTTTGCCATCAGATGCAGAGAGCGTCTTAAAGGTACACCGAGCGGCGATTCATGGAACTGCTTCATCGTGTTATCCAAAGGAAATTATTCAAGATTGGGGATCTCCAATTACGCCCTCTAAAATCAAAGCCTTTGCAGACAATACTGTTGTTGGGGAAGAAACCCGAATTGTGGCAGAAATTAATGGTCAAATTGTGGGCTTCGGTGCAATTGTTGTCAGTAATAGTGAGCTACGTGCTGTGTACGTGGCTCCAAGTTTCGGTCGTTCTGGAGTAGGAACCGCAATACTTCAAGAGTTAGAGCGATTAGCGCGTGAGCAAGGATTGTTAGAATTACATCTGAACGCTTCGCTTAATGCTGAACCGTTTTATCAAGTTAATGGTTATATGAATGAAGGTTTTGAAGATCATCCCCTACGTTCTGGTCAAAAAATGCCATCTATTCGGATGAGAAAAAAATTGTAATTAGATAAATAATTAATAATGAACTTTAAGCCGAATGAGTTGAATACAGCACGTAAAAATTTACTTGAAAAAACCGTTGATTATTTTTTAGCCAAGAAAGGCGTTGAGGCTTTATTCGTTCAAGGCTCAGTGGCATCAGGTAAGGCTGATGAATTTTCAGATATTGATTTTCGGGTTGTTGTGCAACCAGAATTACACGAGCAATTTTTGTTAGAGCGTTTTTCTGCTCCTAAATATTGGGGAGAATGGATTTACAACGAGTGGACAGCAATTCCTTGGATTTGTGTTTCTCATTTTCATCCATTCAATAAAATTGATGTTCTTTACTACAAACCAGAAGACCTACAGCCATCACCTTGGTTTTTACAACCTATTTTAATTATTTTTGACTCTAAAAAATTAATATATCAAATTATTCAAGCCTCTCAAGGTTTAGAGTTTGTACTATCTATTGATGAAGTAAATCGACTTATTAGCAAAGGACTAGCGCACGCTGAAGAAGTATACCGTCGAGCTATGCGTGGAGAACTTTTTTATGCTCAGTCTCTGCTTGACAATTTTCGGATAATAATTATTCAATTTGACGATTATTTTCAAAAAAAACCTTCTTCATCTGTATCGGCTCACTTTGAACAACGCGGTAGTCAAATAATGATTGCAGCTTTAAAATACTCTTATCCCTTATTAGAAAAACAATCTATTCTTAATTCTTTAAGTATTTTACTGGATGTATATCAAGAGCAAGTTATCAAACTTTATGAAAGATTGCCATTAAACCGAGATATGAAAACCGACTTGCATTGGATTAATATTTTAATTGAATTGTGTAAAAGCAGCATTAATTACTATAATAGTTAATTAATTTATTTTTAAATCGCTTAAATTATTACCAATACTTTTACCTGTGCCTCCCTTTTCTCCATTACACAGCACTATTCTTTTATTGACTGCTGCTTTTTTTCTGTGAGAAGTAGTTGTTTTACTCATAAACCAGCTTAGATTTCGTCATCCTTGTAAATTGTTGGCACAAAAGCTGACCTGTTTAGTTCTCTAGTTGGCTCTGATTTATCCTCTAGCTTCTGTGCTGCTGGCTGTTGTTTTTTTACTCTTGCCCGAAGTCTTCTTTACAGGTGCTTCTTTAGCTTCGCTGCTTTCAACAACTTCTGACTGATTTTCAACAGCCCCCTGAACTGATGCACTACTATCGCTGTCAGATGCTTTTTGACGGCGACGGCTGCTTTTCTTCAACTCGCCTATTAAATATTTGATTCTGCTGCCAGTCAAATTAATCCCCAAACCCTTCAGCATCTCCGATACTTCATCGTAAGTATAGCCATACTTAGAAGAAGTCAGCTTCTCAATGTACCGTCTCATTTTGCGAACTGCGTCTCTGTCTGATACAGACTCTCGCTCTTTCGGCTTCTGCTCCTTAAGCGCTTTGATAGCCTCATCAATCTTCTCTTTCGTAATTACTTCTGAATTCTGATGCTCACTCATGGTTATATCGTGAATACCGATTAACTGATAATTATCGGCTATTTGAAATAATTTGTACCAAGAAAGTTTTCAAAATCCTCAAAAAAATTGACTATTGCGGCTACGCCGAATTACCTTTTCATATTACGGCTACACTTTAGATTTTTTAGTGTGGCAGCTTCGCTGGTTTTCTTATTCAAGCTAATGCTACAAAATCTGACTATTACAGCTACGCTGAATCAGAGAATTTTACTTAAAACAGCTTCGCTGAATTATCTTTTCGTATTACAGCTACGCCGGACTATTATATTGTGTGGCAGCTTCACTGAATCAGAGAGTTTTCATATAGCAGCTACGCCGTTTTTATCTCCTCTATGGTGGCTACGCTGAACCAGAATTTATCTCCTGCTTGATTTGATTCAAATTCCGGCTACGCCGTTGCTATCCTCCCCTGTAAGTTGTAGGATATTCAGCAGCGCGGCTACGCCTTTGTACTCCCGCCTCCAGCCTCTCGCCATACCTCCGTATATACGTAGCACTTGCTTCTAGCCCTCTCCCGTATTTGGGCTAGAAGCTAGCCCTCTCCCGTATTTGGGCTAGAAGCAAGCCGTGCCTTTTGCCTACGGCAAACCTCGCTACGCTCGGACGACAGGCTTGCCAAAGTGGGAAGTTTCCCCCTTTGGATACCCCCTCTCATACCTCCCACAGTTATGCGCCCGAAACTGTCAAAAAACCTGCTTCGTACTAAGACATTAGAAGCTCGTGTCAACGCAATCGAACACGAGATGATTAAGCTCAAAGCACAAGACGCGGGACTAAGCATAGCTGAATTAACTAGACGTAGTGTTTTACTAAAACCACTACCCAAACGATTGAGCAAAATAACCCTAGCTACTTATAGAGAATTAGTCCGCATCGGCAGCAATATTAATCAACTCACCAGAGCTACAAACACAGCTATTAAAATGGGACTGCGACCACCCGCAGATCCAGAACAACTAAAACAGCTACAAAAACTCTTACAACAAATTGGTCGGGAACTGTCCCAAATCGAAACTGAAATCACTGATGACGATGATATTGATGACGACGGTGAAGGTGAAGACTGGGAGTAAAAATGATTGGCAACCAAACCAAAGGTAAAAGCTTTCGTGGACTCCTTGACTATCTTGAAAACAAAGAGGAGTCATCCTTAATTGGCGGCAATATGTTTGGCACAAATGCCAGAGAATTAGCCAGAGAATTCCGACTGTCTCGACAACTTAATCCAGAAGCAGAAAAAGTAGTTCATCATGTTTCGCTTTCACTAAGCCCAGGCGAACAGCTAGACAATGATACTTGGTGTGAGATTGCCGACAAGTATATGTCAGAAATGGGCTACACAGCTAACCAATATGCCATCTACCGCCACAGCGATCGCAACCACGACCATATACACATTTGTGCTAGTAGAATCAGTTTGGACGACGGCAAGATTACCCGTGATAGCTGGGAGTATGTGCGCTCTGAAAAAATCATTCGCCAGCTAGAACTAGAATATGGGTTGCAGCAGACCCTCAATAGCAAGGAGAAACTGAACCGCGCCCCCAGCGTAGGGCAACAGCGACGAGTTGAAAGAGAGCAACTAGAATATGAGCAGGGTGAGAGAAACACGCCGCCACAACAGCCTATCAAGACTCAGTTAATTGAATTAATCGACCGCGCCACAGTAGATAAACCGACCATGCCCCAACTGATGGAACGATTGCAACTGTTGGGTATTGAGGTGCGTCATGGGCTAACACGCAACGGTAAAAGTAAAGGCATCTCGTATTCCTGGAATGACCAGAAATTTAGCGGTACTTCCTTGGGGCCTGCCTACACCTTCCCAGGTTTACAAAAACATAAGGAAATTGACTACCAGCCACAACGCGATGATGAACCTATTAACGAATTGCTGCTCAAACCTGTTAAACCACTCCCAGTTGAGCAGTTAGAAAAACTCTTTCAAGATATTGAACGCAAACAACAGCAGCCTCAGTTCACTCCACCAACGGAGGATCTAGCTCTGTGGCCCAAATTGTATAAATACTTGAATGAGAAACGCGGTATACCAGATTCTTTTATTGAAAGATTACATAACCACAATTTGCTTTACATCAATGAGCAAAAGCAGATTTTATTTATCAAACGTAATCTGGATGGTGAAAAAACTGGTGCATTAGTTTGGTCAAACCCCGGACATAATCATCAGACTGTTGAGTATGACCAAAACGCCTCTGTTTCAAATGGTTGGTTTCATATAAATTTGGGGCAGAATCCACAAGAAGAAATTAAAAACGTCTTTTTATGTTCTTCGCCAATTGATGCGGTGTCAGTAGGCGTGTATGTCCTAGCCAAAACTGGAGCCTTACCATCGATGAGAACAATGTTTATGGTAGCTGATGAACCGAACAATTTACCCCTAGAATTTCTCAAAAATTGCTATAGGGTAGTTCTGGCATTTAATAACGATGATCAGGGGGAGAAAACTGCTAGTGCAGTATTAGAATTGTTACCGAATGGTAAAAGATTTAAACCGACTTATCCTGATTGGAATCAGGAATTAAAAGCTCATTTTTATGAAGCGGAACTTGAACGCGAACGGCAGTCGCGTAGTCGTGGTTTTAGTCTGTGAGCCACGCCGAGCATACACCTGACTCGTGGGTTAAGTTCAAGAAAGAATTTTTGAAGTACATTTGCAACATATTATGATTACGCATTCTCAATAAGACCCCATCTTATTGACAATAGAAATAGCGCCTCAAAGTGGCTGTAATTGAGACTGGATATAAGTTACATAAGATTTTTATCAAAAACACTGGACGGCCAAAAGGACAAGAAACCACTGTTTTTGATGTTTTGGACGGCCGTTGACAGGTGGGCATTTGTCAGCAGAGCATGACAATTGAGTAAGGTTTGCGCTCATTGGACGGCCAAAAGGACAAGAAAGCACTGTTTTTGTCCTTTTGGACGGCCAAAAATATTAGTGTCAGATGAGACTGATTTAGTACGGTTAAACTACACTAAGTCTACGGCTTTATAAGTGTTTAGTGTAGTTGTTGCGTTAGACGAGTTTCTGTTTCAGTTAACGCTCAATATATACAATGACTCCTGAACTCACAGTGGAAATTTCAGGTTCACTTACTGAAGAAGTTGATCGATTGAGCGGGATTTTTGAAGTACAGTTGCAACACAAAAGTATTATTTATTCTCAATAATTTTAGAGTTATTGAGAATGAAGAAGTTTGATAAAAATGGCTAAAGGGTAGTTGGTGTATGTATTAGACACCAATTTTTTGGTCAAAGCGATGTGCAAAATAGCAGACATTTTGTACCTGATTGTCAACATTTAATGACAGCTATAACAGTTAAAAGCGTGTATAAGCTGTGCAAAATAGCAGACATTTTGCACAGGAATCGGGGTTTTAGGTGCAAAATGTCTGCTATTTGTAACTGTGATTAATCAGACAATTTCACTACTTAAAACAAGTTTCATCTCTATTAACAAGCGTGGAGATTGTAAAAGGAACAATTTCTATTCAGGCATGAAAAAGAAATCATCGGATATTAAGAGGGCTGGGTTAAGTTAATGAAAGAATTATTGAAGCACAATTGTAACACAAATGTATTATGTATTCTCAATAATTTTGAAGTTATTGAGAATAAAACAGGCGTTCAAAATTTGCTGTAAGTCATATTCAGTAAGCATTACGCCCGAAAATTTCTCTAAATGTCTTATGCTCAACTGGTAGCTGTAGGGCTACTCTATAGCTACCAGTTGGGGAATGATCAAATTTTCAACAACTCGCTTTTTTACTACTCAATTGGTAGCTGTGTGTCACCAGTTGAGCTACCCAACAGCTACCACTTGGGCAAGGTATTTAGAACTACTATTTCAATACTTGTAATCTACATAAAAGCTATGTAATAAGTGGTGTTTACAGCATAGCTTTGGTGTAATTCAAAAGTGGAGTGCAGGTTTTAGGTTACAATTGTAGTATAAAGTAATATGAAAAAGTAGAGTTTTGCTCAAGAGTTGATTAATAGCAATAATTTTGCTTTAGATGACGCGCAAATACTCATTTTTGCTCCAAAAGGTGTGAGCGTCCGTTTGAAGCAAAACAGAAATTCTCCGCCTAAATACTCCCTATTGCTACCCGCAATACTCATTTTTGTATCAAGTATTCTTATTGTGTCTAGGCAGACAACAGTGTACTGAAGATAATTTAAAGGTCAGGTTTGATCACAAGAAAAAGAATTGCACCTAGTGGGCGAACTTGGAATGAGATTCTTGTTGAACAGCAGCAGCAAGAAATGCTTAAGCAGAAGCAACGGTCTAGGGGTTTTAGTCGATAATCTCACGTTGATCCTGCGAACTCGTTGCCGCTTCGCTCGAATCATGCGGTGGTAGGGACGGGCATTAAGATACTGGTTGGGCTGACAAGATTTACAAACCCGCCCCTACCACTCCACTTCGTCGCATGATTCGCAACGAGTTCTTAAATCTTGGAAATAAGACATTGTAAAACATTTAGGTATATTAATGTTTAATTGCTATGGCAACAAAGCAGTAAAGATAGCGTTTTAAATTTAGGAATAATTAAATTAGTTTATGGAAGATGAAAGAAAGTTTATTGATCGTCGAAAGTTGCTTAAGAGATACGCAGCAGGGGAGAGAGACTTTGCTGAAATGAGAATCAGTTCGTCAGGGCTGGATGGAGAAGATTTGCGCTCAATTGACTTGAGTGGAGCCGATTTGATAGGTGTTGATTTGACTGGCTCCAACCTAAGCCATGCCAACTTGAGTGGAGCCAAAATGCTTTGTGTTAACCTCACTAATGCCAATCTCAGTTATGCCAATTTGCGAGGAGTTGACTTGAGTGGTGCTGATTGCATAGGGACTGACTTCTCCAATGCCAATCTTAATGATGCTATCCTAACTGCTGCTGTATTTGATGGGGCTAACCTCTATAGGGCGGCGATTGGTGGTACTGCCAAATTCATAAAAACTGACTTCAGGGGAGCCAAAAATTTTCCTCCTCTCGGAGAAGGTGTTTTGGTGTATAAAACCTTTAGAGAAGATGGAAGTTTCTTCAAAGGCCCTGATTGGATTGAGTGATGATGGAGTTGAGAGAGGTGGGAAATAATACTCCCCTCAGCTATATAGATTTAAATTTATGCACTGCTATTAAAAATCAGTTGATTCTCTATTCAACTAGATGGAAGTAAGAAAACGCATTAAGAAAAATTTAATTACTTTGCTCTTAAGCTTGATATATAAGGCTGACAGCCGCCATTACTGTGCAACTTCCTTGCTCGGTCGAAGTTAAGGCGGCGATCGCAAATCAATCTGGTTGATCATATACACATTACTGAACTGAAATTACTAATGGAACTGAGGCAGGGTCAACCCACTCATTTCCTTCGTAGTAGTTAAAGTGGTTATGATAGCCTGATTCCGTACTATCATTAAAATCAAACCAGCCTGCAAACACTTTCAGTTTCTCTGCTGTTCCTTCAATCCTTAAAGAACTGGCAGAAACCATAACCTTGAGAGAACAATCACTCTTACGAATGAGTAACGAATTTAAACAAGAATCATAAGGTGCTGGGTCAACTTCGTTGGCAGGTATACAAATTTGTACATCCTGAGATTGAAGCAATTCAAGAATTGATTGGCGAATGCTTTTGAGATCGGTGGATGTACCTGACAGATCAATCTCACCGCCATAACTGTTGTTGCTAAAACGAATATAAATCACACTTGTCTATTTCAAATATACGTTTGTCGTTTGTGGTTTTAATGTCGTGTAATGTGGGTTAGACGACATTCAAGGGAAAGCGGCTAAAAGTCAGTGGATAAAATTTTTTCACAGCCAATCACTTTCACTAACAGTACGTTAGTAACTGGATACGCTCAGGGATGATTCCCATTATTAAGCTGTTGATTAGTGCAAAGAATAATCTATGGATGCTGCCGAATTGCTCAGACGTTATGCCGATGGCGAGAGAAATTTTCAAGGAATTGATTTGAGTGGGGCTAAATTGAATGGGGTGGATCTCAGAGATATCAATTTGAGTGGAGCTAACTTGAGTAGAGTCGATCTAAGTGACGCTAATTTGAGCGGTGCTAATTTGAGTGATATCAGTGCGGCTCTTTGGGGTCGCATGAGTGGTGCTAATTTAAGTGGGGCTAATTTGAGTAAAGCTAATCTGAGTGGTTGCGAAATGTTGGGGGTTAACTTAGAAAATGCCAATACTAGAGGTGCTAGGTTGGGGACTTTGGAAAGTGCTTTCGTTCGTAACACTATTAATCCAGATGGAGTCCTGATTGAAGGCCCTATGACTATTGAATAATTCCTCTGTAAAAGGCGAGTTTGCTTGCACCCGAAGAATTCGTAAATTCTAATTAAAACTAAGAAATCAACTAAGAAAAAAAATTTCTAACACTATTAAGATTGGCTAAATTCTTTGATGGAGGCTTTTGCACCAAGTTCTGTCAATTTTTGGCAGATATCTTCAGCCTGCTGTTTTGATATATTTCTTGTAACTGAATGGGGTAAATATTCAAGCACAATTGAAACGGCTTTATCTCTAACTCCTGTGGCATCGCCGATGATTTTAATAGCATCTTTTTGTCTGTCGCTTGGAATTTCCTCAGCAATCACAAAAAATCGCTCAGAACTATTTTTTCGGATAACGCAAGAACCAAACTGCCACAGCGTTTTTTTCTCTTTATCGCTTAGGCTAACTGGAAAATCAAAATCATCAACTTGCCGGCGGATTTCATCTATCTTGCCCCAGCCTATAAGCTCTATGTAAGTTCGTCCTACACCGATTTCACATCCATGCTGGTCATAAATCTCTAGCCACCCATCATCACCATCAGTCGATACGCGCACGGCGTAGGTAAAGTCGTTAGAGTATGGCACTTGACAGACTCTAACACAGCCCAAACCGCATTTAGCTATCCGTGCGTCGTAATAATTATATGCACTCCTTATAGATTCTGGTAGATTCTCAAGCATTTCTGGGTGGCGACGAAGATCGAGAGTGTATCTTCCAAGTAATTCCTCATCTTCGTCAGGTTCTTTGTTTTGGATGTAGGCTCGATACTGTTTCAGCACATGGCTTTCATACAGATGTTCGTAATACTGTTTTATCAGCTCATCATTAAAAGCCATACTGCCCCCTATTTGTTAAAGCGAAGATTAGCCAACCGAGAAGCTTTTGGTTCAGTTTTGATAACCATACCGTAATTGCACAGGCTTGAGCAGAAAGAGCGCAATCACCCTCACGCAACGGTAATGATATTTAAGGATA
>NZ_JAWJTF010000361.1:0-1900 GCF_048836525.1 Nostoc sp. CALU 546 | reverse complement strand
CAACGTCTAGCCGAAACTAACCAAAAAGAATAAGTTAGTCTTCAAGATATCGATGTCTACGACGGGCTGCGCCTTCGCTTATCCCCTCTCTAATTTAAATTTGAGTAAGGGGGAAGTTTTACTAAAGCGGGTGCTATTCAAAGCGCTGATTTTTCTCTGACCAGCGCTTCAAACTATAGTTATGAGCATTTTCTACCAACAAAGCAAAGGATTGCACCCCTGAAAGTCTGGCGATCGCAGAAAGTCTTTGTGAGTACTTTCCTGTAAAATCAGTGTAAATGACTTTATTCCCATCAGATAAAATTATAGTCCGGTCACGGCGTTGCTCTGTGTTCTCCCTCTGAATTCCAGGTGTAGACTCATTCAAGGATGTTATTGCTTCTGGTGAGATAGTCAGTATTATTTCTGGTTGAGCGTTATTTGTTAAATCAATCACTTGAACAGGCCAGTTACCCAATTTTTCCTGCATCTGTTCAAAGCTAGGAATAGCCCCAGCCGGAACTTCACCAGATTGCTGTAAAGATTGCCACAAACTCGATAGCATTATCTTCACCCTTTGGGGATTTTGTTGATACAGTTCCCGTAGAGTAATAGGAGATGGTTGCACCCATTCTAGTGCTGCATTGGTCAAGGCTAAAGGTTTTGGTTGAAGAACATCGTTTTGATTATCTGGAATTTTTGGGCCAGCAGCTAATAGGCGCAAAACTTTACCCCGTAGTTGCACCGCTTTGATAGCGGCTATAGTAATTTGTTGTTCTCCATTTGGTAACCAGACCACAATTTGGATTTCAGGGTCAGAAGTGATTCCCAAAGTTTTCCCCAAAAATTTAGCGGCGTCAGTTTTGGGTGGGTTGAAATTCTCAAAAGGGAAATTTAGCCAGCGTTTTCCGTCATTAAATGCACTCACCTCCACCTGATACCAAACTTGGTTATCTGTGAGTTTCAAATCTGCTGAGGAATTTGTTTGCAGCCAGTCGGTGTTAGTAACTTGAGTGATTGGTTGGACTGTACCAACAATCTGACTAGGGTGAGTAGAGGATATTTGCGACTTTGTACCCTCACCATTGAGTCTTGCTAACAGACTTTGAATATAAGCAAGATTATCTTTTGTAATTTTTGGTTGCGCCTTTAACCAAGAATTAGCATGTCCTTCTCCTCGCTGAACTGCTAAAATCAAAGCGAACCAAGCTTGCACCTCTCGTCTATTTGGGTTCACCCGCAACGCCGCTGCTGTGCGATTCCACAACCGTTTTTCATCAGCTTTGAGTAGGGTGGCAATTTCTTGGGCATTATGTGGCGACGCTTCAAACACCTGTAAAGCCTTCTCCCAGCGACCATCAATCAAATCTGCTAGTGCTTCTTGACTAGGACTTGCCCAATTTTTTTGGGCTTGGATTTTGGTAAGTTGGGAATGCAAACGAATCAAATCCATTTGTCCTTGCGCCGCCTCTGGTAAAACTCCCTTGCGCTGTTTTTTGATTGACTTCAACCATTCAAAGGCTGGTGTCCACAGTCCACTACGGGCAATTGACAGGGCATTTTGGTATGCAGAATCCTTGAAAGCTGGTGATTTGAGGGTAATTTCCTCCAATTGAATTGGTTTGAGGAATAACTTCAGAGGCTTGACTTGATAAACCTGTAAGTGGGGTTCTAAACCTATAGTTTGATCAACAACTAACTCTTTTGTACCATCACCAGTTACCTGCTGCCATTTGGGAAATTGTCCATTAGGACTAGTCCAAGACAACATTTGTAGTAAATTTGTGCGTTCTGGATTGTAGTATACGACGTGACCGTATGCGATCGCACCAGTTCCTTGTTGGCGTTGACCCCGCAAATCAAACCAAACCCCTGGTGATGGTGTCCCACCTTCAAAACGTTGTACTTTATTTAAAGGTAG
>NZ_JAWJTF010000187.1:0-6184 GCF_048836525.1 Nostoc sp. CALU 546 | reverse complement strand
GGTGTTAGGGACTTTTGCAAGAGGTCTAAGCAATATTGTAGGGATAGGTACTGTTCTGAAATAGTCAGTAGATGGACTGCTTGAAAAACCGAGCGGTTTATATTTATGTCGAATCAGCCTGTGGGAATATGTTTTGAACGGCAGGGAAACTGTAATGTTTCCTGTCAACGAGCGAATGGCACTAAGAAAAGATACAGCCCTTGTTCTGACTGCTTCCCAGCCTGGAGGCTGGGAATCCGTTCTGGGAGGCTCCGCCTCCAGTAGCTTGAATTGAGGCAGAGCCTCTTTTAAATACATTCCTAGCCTGGAGGCTGGGAACGAGACGACACAAGCTTTTGGGTTTTTCTTAGTGCCATTCGTCAACGAGCTAATCAAGGAATTGATTGACTACCGCGACTCACTCAAAACTCAAAGCTAAACTCAGTGAACAGGGTGAAAAATTGCTAGGTGGTAAACACATCCTTTCTAAGACTTATGAGTAAAGTGCTAAACCTGTTGTTCCAGGAATTGTGTAAAATAATTCCCCTGACCTAATGTTATTAACCCTTCTATATGAAGGGTTTTGAAACCTAAAGTTTCAGTTACCCTAAAGTTGATATATAAAAGAGCAATTTTCAAATGACCATTTACTTTTATAAGGTTTGGCAGCCTTATGGCTGTTTTTCTAACTTTTCTCCCCACGGAATCCACATCCAGGGTACTTACTGGCCAACGGTTGAGCATTATTATCAAGCACAAAAGTTTGTAGCCAGCACGGATGCAGTAATTATACCTATCATCCATGCTGCCGCCACACCAGAAGAAGCTGCTGCTTTGGGAAGATGTAGCGATCGCCAACTCCGTCGAGACTGGGATTTAGTCAAAACTCAAATTATGCGAGAAGCTGTACTCAAAAAGTTTCTCACTCATGCTGATATTAGAGAAGTTCTTCTGAGGACAGGTGATGAGATTTTGGTTGAAAACTCCCCAACCGATTCTTTCTGGGGCTGTGGTGCTAATAAAGCCGGTCAAAATCATCTCGGTAAAACTCTCATGAGTGTGCGTGAAGAAATTCGTAATTTACTATCTTTAACGGTAATTTACGAATAATTTAATCAAAATAGTTACAGTCAACATAAAATCAGCAATTAAACGGGGAATGGTCAAATTCCCCAGCCAAAAATCTTAGAAAAAGTCTCCAATCATTTAGTTATTTGTTTGAGAAATCTTAATTAATTGAAGTAATGAGTAAAATAGTCAAAAAATATTTTTATTTTTAAGAAATTATGAAAAAATTAATTTAGGTGATATCACTGAAATAGTTTAATAATTAAGAATATAAAATTAATAGGGGTCTATGAATAAGAGCTTTTCAATTTTATACTCAAGAGGATGTTTGGAAAGTATTTAATGATATTCAAAATGCTTTGAGATTTTTCTAAAGCAACTTTATAAATCTACGGTAAAAAAGCAAAATATCTGATACTTCTCAAACATCCTTTAATACCATTGACAAAAACCTTTGCAACACATGTATACCTCTAGCAATCTATTTGTAGCAAAACTTTCGTGAAATGGGATGAAAATCAAAGTATTGTAAGTTGAAAATTCTCATTAGAGACAATTATAAAAAAATATACTTCAGTCATAGTGTATATAAACAATGACATTTACCGATAAACCAAACGAGTCGCGGCAAAGCTTATACCAAGAAAGTTTACTGCACCGGATGACAAAACAGATCAGGCGATCGCTCAACCTCCAAGAAATATTAACAACAACTGTTAGCGAAGTGCGTTTGTTTTTGGGTGTAGATCGGGTAAAGGTATATCGCTTTGATACTGATGGTAGTGGTGAAGTCGTTGCTGAATCTATCCATGAACAGCGTCTACCATCTTTATTGGGGTTACGCTTCCCAGTTCATGATATTCCACAAGCAGTTAGAGAGATGTTTCTGTTAGCGCAGCAACGTGTGATTGTCGATGTAGCTAATGGTAAGACAGGGCTATCGCCTCTACAGTCAAAAGAAACTGGCAAACGTCTACAAACTAATATCTACTATCGGCAAGTAGACCCATGCCATATTCAATATCTACAGGCAATGGGCGTGCAGTCATCGTTGGTAGTGCCAATTTTATATTTCAATCTACAAGAACAATTGGCAAAGCCTAAATTGTGGGGATTATTGGTATCTCACCACAGTAAACCGCGAAAGATTTTGAAGCGGGAACTGAAAGTATTGCAACAAGTTGCTGACCAGGTAGCGATCGCGATCGCTCAAAGTAATCTACTCACTGAAGCCCACGCCAAGCAAGAGCGAGAAGCTACTATTAATCGAGTCACCACACTATTACATAAACTACCGACAATCCAATTACAAGGTGCGCTAGAAGAAGTTATTACTGCCTTCAATGGAGTAGGTGGCAGACTTTACATTCAAGAGAGTCGGGAACTATACACCTGGGGCGATCAACCGACACTTCCCTACGAGTTAGATAACAGTATTATCGAACAGCATCCCTTATGGCAAAACTGGATGGCTGAGTTTCAACAAGGTAATATTTGGGCAACACCTGACCTCTATAAAGAACCACGTTTGCGAGTTTTGGCTTTAGCATTCCGTTCTACTGAAATTCGCGGACTCATGGTAATTCCTCTACATTACCGCGAAAAATTTATTGGTGTATTAAGTATTTTTCGCTCTGAATATGAAACGGAAATCTTGTGGGCAGGACGATGTGAACAAAATCGCCGACAACTGCTACCCCAACTTTCCTTTGAGGTTTGGCGAGAGCAAAAAAAGGGGCAAGCACCTGAGTGGAAGCCGGAAGATATGTTATTGGCGCAAGCTTTGTATGATCATTTCTCAATGGCAATTCAGCAGCAGCAAATGTACAAACACGTACAAGCCCTGAATGCCAATCTCGAAGTGCGTGTGCAAGAGCAAACTGCTGAACTAGAAAAATCATTATTGCTTACTAAACTACTCAAGCAAGTCACCGAGCAGATTCGCCGCACATTAGATTTGCAGACAACTCTGCAAACTATCGTTCGGGAAGTCCGTCCCCTGCTAAATTCAGATCGGGTGCTGATTTTACAACTGAAGAGTAAATCGGTGATTGTGGAAGAGATTAATGGCAATTGGCAGTCAGTTTTGGGAGTGAATGCACCACCGGAATGCTTTCCTGATGAGTATACGCGTCTATACTGCCAGGGCAGGGTACGGGCAATTAACAATGTTTCAACAGCTTCTTTGAGTGATTGTCATCGAGAGTTTTTGCAGAGTTTACAAGTGCAAGCAAACTTAATAGTTCCGATAAATATAGGTATAGAACTATGGGGCTTACTAATTGCCCATGAATGTGAGGCTCCCAGAAATTGGCAGGATGCAGAAATTGATTTATTACAACAGCTAGGAGATCAGGCTGCGATCGCCATTCAACAAGCCCAACTCTACGAACAAACCTCTGATGCCGAAATTGAAGCCAGAAATCAAGCTGCCCAGTTAGAGCATACCCTACATGAACTCCAAGAAACACAGACAAGATTAATTCACACCGAAAAAATGTCCGGCTTAGGACAGTTGGTAGCAGGTATCGCTCACGAAATCAACAATCCTGTTAACTTTATCTACGGAAACCTGTGCCACGCCAGTGACTACACCGAACAGCTGCTAGAAATTTTACGTCTCTATCAGCTACACTATCCCCATCCCCATAGTGAAATCCAAGCTGCGATCGAAGCGATCGATTTTGAATTTTTGGTAGAAGACCTCCCAAAAATCATGACCTCAATGCAAGTGGGAACCGAGCGCATCCGCTCAATAGTGCTGTCGTTACGCAATTTTTCCCGTTTGGATGAGGCTGAAAATAAGCGTGCTGACCTGCATGAAGGTATTAACAATACCTTATTAATTTTGCAACATCGCTTGAAAGGAAATGCTGAATCTCCACGCATTGAGGTAATCAAAGACTATGGCAACATCCCACGCGTGGAATGCTATGCGGGCCAAATGAATCAGGTATTTATGAATATTTTCAGTAATGCCATAGATGCCCTGGTAATGGGGACTGGGGAATGGGCAATAGGGACTGGCGACAAGGACAAGAACCTATGCCGAATACCCACTATCCGCATTTCTACCAAAGTCTCAGCAGATAACTCTCGTCTGTTGATTCGTATTAGCGACAATGGGCCAGGAATGACTGAAGAGGTGAAAAAGCGAGTTTTTGATCCGTTTTACACTACCAAGCCTGTAGGCAAGGGCACAGGATTAGGACTAGCTATCAGCTATCAGATTATTGTCGAAAAACATGGGGGAATAATGGAGTGCCTTTCGGAACTTGGCAAAGGCACAGAGTTCTGGATTGAGATTCCTATCAAACCTCCAGCCAAAATAGATGGCTGAAGGCAGATGGATGTTACTTAATGGGCAGTACCAGACTCGAACTGATGACATCCTGCTTGTAAGGCAGGCGCTCTACCAACTGAGCTAACCGCCCTTTTGACTAATCCTTAATTAATATAGCAAAACATTTCTCATTGCGCTAGTCTTTTTCAGAAAATCTTTTTTCTCTTATACTGATTCAGTATTCAGTTACTCAGTACTGGCTCAACGCCCCGCTATCGCTAACAGGAATTAGGATGCCCTCTGGTCGGACGCACGATCGCATTACTATGTATACTCTGCCGTTCGTGGCGGGCTTTACTTTCTGGCAGACTCGCAGTAGCAATGCGACTTTGTTGGTTGCAAGCGGGTTTCTATTTGGCGGGCTGATGTTTGGCCCCGATTTGGATATCTATTCTGTGCAATTTCAACGCTGGGGTTTCTTGCGCTGGATTTGGCTACCTTATCAAAGAAGTCTGCGTCATCGTTCTTTTTTATCCCACGGGCCAATTATTGGCACAATTTTGCGGATACTTTATCTCGGCTGTTTGCTAGCTATCTTGGCAATTTTCGTTTTGGTAATTGCTGAAAGGTTGTGGAATCTGAGTTTTACTTGGCAGGATTTGGGAGAAACTGTGGGGCGATCGCTCGTGCAATACGATACTGAATATGTTGCCCTCTTTTTGGGGTTGGAACTCGGTGCTATGAGTCATTCTCTCAGCGATTGGGGCGGTTCGGCATATAAGCGTTTTCAAAAGCAGGGGGTTCGGGGATTGTTTCCTAGTGGCAAAATTAAGAGGCGGAAAGTGAGGAGTGTTAGTCGTCGGCCGAGAGTAAAGAAATAATTTTTTTAAACGCAAAGGAACGCTAAGGGAAGCGCAGAGGTACGCAGAGGTATGGAAGAAAAAAATGAGACTTTGGTGGCGTTGCAGGAATTGATTGAGGTGGTGGCGAAGTTGCGATCGCCTGATGGTGGTTGTCCTTGGGATTTGGCTCAAACTTCCGAAACGCTTACACCTTATGTGATTGAGGAAGCTTATGAGGTGGTGGACGCGATTAAGAGTGGAGATAAAGGTGCGATCGCAGAAGAGTTAGGCGATTTATTATTACAGGTGGTATTGCAGGCCCAAATCGCTAGCGAATCTGGGCAATTTTCTCTGAAAGAAATAACCCAGGGGATTTCCCAAAAGTTGATTCGCCGTCATCCCCATGTGTTTGGTGATGTGTCGGTGGCGAGTGTGGATGAGGTGCGGCAAAATTGGGAACAAATCAAAGCTGCGGAAAAGGGTGAAGCATCTCCAGACGCGCAAAAATTTAGTGCGAAACTCGCTCGTTATGGACGTACCCTTCCCCCATTGACGGCGGCAATGAAGATTTCCCAAAAGGCTGCGGCTATTGGGTTTGAATGGGAAAATATTCAAGGCGTTTGGGATAAGTTTCATGAGGAGTTGGGGGAGTTTCAACAGGCTTTAGCGGAGGAAACACCAGAACGACAACAAGCAGAGTTAGGTGATTTACTGTTTGCAGTTATTCAGCTAGCCCGTTGGCATGATCTTGATCCTAGCGATGCTTTGCAAGGTACAAATCAGCGATTTGTCCAGCGATTAGAAAAAATGGAGGCGGTTGTTGACCGTCCCCTTTCTGATTACAGTTTGAATGAGTTAGAAACTCTTTGGCAACAGGCAAAAGCCCAACTTGCTCAAGAAGGGAGTGGGGGGTAGGGAATGGGGCATTGGGCATTGGGCATTGGGCATTGGGCATTGAAAAGAAGCAGAGATGCAGGGGGATAGTGGGAAAACTCTTCCCCATTCCCCATTC
>NZ_JAWJTF010000186.1:0-6201 GCF_048836525.1 Nostoc sp. CALU 546 | reverse complement strand
ATCCTGCCCAAAGAAACTTGATAGTACCAGTAGAAACCAGTAATTGTCGCAAATAATCGCGTTCTACTGAGACACAAGAATCTCTAGGTGTGAGAACTTGACAAGAGATGCCCCAAAATTGTAGAGCTTTACAAATTTCTGGAGGAAAGTTTTTTTCAAAATCTGCTTTTGGCTGATAAGTCAGAATGAAAGCAGAACCTAAACTTGCAGCCAGCGCTATAGTATCGCGGAAGGCAAGAGGTAAAACATAGTCTATAGTTTGAGATTCGTCAAGTTGACTATCGAGGGATTTTGTAAGCGCTTCCCATTGCCAAAAGATTTCTAGATTTTTATTTTTAGGGAGAAGAGATTCTCTTAGGCTATCTCCTAGCCAAAATAAATTAAGTCTTGCTAAGTCATTCTCTACACGGAATTGCTCCCATCTCTTAAGTGACCAAAGCGTTTCCTCCAGTGCAACACGTTCTTGCTTGGGTGTTCTACAAGAGTTAATTCCTTTTGGAGTAATTAATTCTGGATGTTGTGAGTAAAAGGAAGAACTGTCAAGTATATGCCAAAGTTCTCGTACAACCCATAACTCCATCACTTCTCCTAACTGTTGAATTAAAGGAACTCCGTGGACAGAAAGAGCTAAGGCTGGATCAATAATGCATATCTGAGGTTGGGAAAGAGGGTAATCGGTTTTGGGCAAGAGTTCGTACTTCATTACATTTGGCTATGGCATTAGGTTTTGATGATTTTAATATGTATCCCAGCCGTATTTACTCTCTGGAAAGAAAGATTGCTTAATTTAGTGCTTACAACATAAATCAGAAAGCTTTTAAATACAATGCATAAAATTTGGATTTCGACTACTAGTTTAAATTAACTAGGTATAAAAGCTTAGTTAAAACAAGTGACTTGCAAAAATTCTGAAACAGCAATATTACTATAGAGAAAGTATTTTTTCACTCTCAAGAGAGTCAATAGATTTCTTGGTGAATTGATCAGTTTAGGGATAATTATTGCTTAAACCAAAAAAGCATTTATGAATAAGCATTGCACTGCTGATTTTCAGATAGTTGCAGAACAAGCTCTTGCTAATACTGCTAGATCATCAGATAGTTTACTAACGATATTTCCTAGTAATCCTCAACTAAGTCAGGTCTTCCAATTTATTGAGGCAAATTATAATCAACCAATTAGCTTATCTGACGTAGCTGTTGCTGTTGGTTACTGCGCCGCTTATTTGACCGATTTAGTACGACGCAATACAGGATATACAGTAAATGATTGGATTGTTGAACGCCGAATGGTAGCAGCACGCGCTCTACTGCTAGAGACTGATCAATGTGTAAGTCAAGTCGCTCAAGCAGTTGGTTATCAGCATGAAGGTTACTTTTTTCGCCAATTCCGCCGACATCATGGGATTACACCTAAAGCTTTTAGAAAGACCCAACGCAGCTAGAGTAGTAGCAGCCATTAGCGTTAATTGGAGTAAAGCAATAAAGCTGTAAATCCATTTAAATATTTGGCATATTTAACTTTAAATTTGGGAACTCTAAACCATTTTTAAAGTATCAAAATATTATACCTTAAAGCTGAAGAGCATCTTTCAAATGAAGCATTTACATCGGTTATTTAACCCATTTGCTTGGCCAATCGCTGCGAAAATTTCGGTAGCATTGGTTTGTGCTGTGTTGATACCGATGATCTTCACCGCCTACTACAATCTGCAACAGAGCTTAAACAGTGTAGAGGCTGGGGAATACCGCAAACTGGAATTGTTAGCTAGCAGTAGCGCTAGTCGCTTCGACCAGTTAATTATTGACCACCATCGTGTAGTTGCTCAAGTCAGTAATAATCGTCATGTAGTAGATTTCCTTGCTGCTGACACACCACAAAAGCAAGAAGCTCACCGCGACAACCTGCAAGCAACACTACAAAACGTCCTACGCTCTCATCCAGATATTGATAATGTCTTGCTGATGGATAACAAAGGTGAGTGCCTTGCTGCAACAGATCCAAAATTCATTGGCGAAAACTATTCGATTATTCAAGATAACTTTTACGGATTTGGTAGCTTGGTGAGCCAAACAATTGAAAATCCAGGAATGTTTTTCTCTGGGCGCGTGCGATCGCCTAATGGAGAGATTGTGGGAACTACCCTACTCAATATTCGGGGAAAAGATATTTGGACAACTATTAATGCCTTACATATA
Source organism: Nostoc sp. CALU 546 (assembly GCF_048836525.1). Lineage (NCBI taxonomy): Bacteria > Bacillati > Cyanobacteriota > Cyanophyceae > Nostocales > Nostocaceae > Nostoc > Nostoc sp. CALU 546. The sequence goes on along the minus strand of NZ_JAWJTF010000186.1, from coordinate 4,003 downwards.
GACTTTCAGACCAATATCTTCCTGATTGACCAACAGGGAGTAATCATTAGTCATGCTGATCCATCTCTGCTCTACCATAGCCTCCTGACGCTACCAACTCAAACATTAAAACAGGTTGCTCAAAACAAACGCTACGGTGTGGATCGGGTTGAGAGCTTGGACATTCCTGACTTAAAGGTGATGGTGAGAGCTAAACAGCCAGGACACGCCACCTATCAATTGCCGCGATCGCACATGGCACAGATAGTCGGCTTTGCACCTTTAGCAACGCGACCTTGGGTATTGGGAGTCAGCCAATCCAAAGCAGAGTTTAGCATTCCTTTGAATCGCCTGATTTGGCTCAATAGTACCAGCGTGGTAATAGTCGGCGGAATTACGGCAATCATAGCGCTGCTCTTGGGGCTAAGTATTTCCCGACCGATTCGCGCCCTCATCGTCGCCGCCCAAGCGTTGGAAGATGACGATTTTGATTCTCATGTACTAGAACTCCATCAGAATTTGGCTCAATTTACCCATAGTCAAGATGATATCGGTCAATTAATGTGTGTCTTTTTAGAGATGGCTGAGTCAGTCAGAATGCGAGATCAGCGCCTAAAAGTCCAAGTACAGGAACTTTGCATTGAGATTAACGAAACCAAAAGAGCTAGCCACGTTGCCGAAATTACTGAAAATGAACACTTTCAGCAATTACAACAAAAAATCCAAAAGCTTAGAGAACAGCAAGTTACACAAACCGAAACTGAGACAGAGTACTACCAAAGATTGCAGAATCAGGTGCAATCTCTCAAAGAGCGATTGCACGATCCCTGAGCCATTGAATTTATCGATTAGCGTTGATGGCAAGACTGAAAGTTTGGGAGATATTTAAAGGGAAAAATTACTCTTGATTAATGACTTTGAGGTAAATTATGGCACAGATTATTGCAGTTCATTCATTCCGTGGTGGCACTGGCAAATCCAACTTGATTGCTAATATGGCTGCTACTATGGTCTTGCAAGGACAAAGTGTAGGCATTATTGATACTGATATTCAATCACCAGGAATTCACGTTATTTTTGGGATTAATGAAAACAAAATGGAACGCACCCTCAATGATTATTTGTGGGGGTACTGTAATATTAAAGATGCTGCCTATGATGTTACTGAAGCTTTAGCTGTAGAGCAGGGAAATACAAGTACAGTTAAAGGCAGTCTTCATTTAGTTCCTTGTAGTATTAAAGCTAGTGAAATCGCCAGAGTTCTCCGGGAGGGATATGATGTCGTTCGGCTAAACGATGGTTTTCAAGAATTTATTCGTAGTCTGAAATTAGATTATCTGTTAATTGATACACATCCTGGTTTAAATGAAGAAACTTTGCTTTCTATTGGGATTTCTAATGTTTTAGTAATTCTTTTACGTCCAGATTATCAAGACTTTCAAGGAACTGCCGTGACAGTCGATGTAGCTCGGAAGTTGAAAGTACCAAAAATGTTGTTAGTTATCAATAAGGTGCTGCCAAACTTAAATTTTCTTGACTTGCAACAACAAGTAGAAAAAATCTATAACGCTCCTGTTGTGGGGATTTTGCCTCTTTCCGAAGATATGGTACAGCTAGCAAGCAAAGGTCTTTTTTCTCTACGTTATCCTCAACATCCCATCAGTCAAACTATCAAAGGAATTACCAATCAGATTGCTAGTTTAGTCGTTAGCCATTAGTCTTTTGCTTTTGTCCCTTTATGAGGGTGATGTCTACGCTTATGAGCGATCAACAATCATTTCGTACTGATGCTCTTACCGACTTTGGAGCCACTGCTGCACAGGTAGAAGAATTATTGGTATACAATCAAAACGTCTTTGATCACAACACATTAACCGATAGAGTCAAGTTTCCCCTGACTTCTGAACCCCATATACCTGCTTGGGAAGAATACGCTGTTTCAGCAAAAGTTTTAGGAGTATTTGAGGTACTCAAACAGCGATTAGTACAATTCCAATTTCCCATAATCGAGGGTATTAGCCAAACTGAAGCGTATCAGTCTGCTACTCGTCGGGGTGTTGCGATAGATAGGATGATTGCAACTGGCTTAGTCTTGCAAGAACCTGAAAAACTGCAATTAATACTACATCAAAGCTTGGCTGGAACCATCCCAGTATTATTAACTGGAAACCGAAAGGATTTTGTTTGTTTAGTTCAAGCTTTGACAAAGCGAAATGAACCGCAGCCAGTCCCAAACTCTATAGGAGCCTGTATAGTTAGCGGTTTTAATAACTGGGATAGAATTCGCCAATATCGCCAACAATGGTCGGCTGAAAATCCTGCTAATTGTTCTCAAAGCAGTTGGTTAGAAGAGTTTGGGCGGTTAATACCACAAAAACAGCTTTATCAGGATAAATTTATTATTTTGAGTAATAGTTCTTATAGTAATGTTTCAGCCAAAGATATAGGACTTGAAGAAGCACAATGGCAACATTTATCCTTGACAATTCGGCTGGAACATGAATGTACTCACTACTTTACACGTCGGTTGTTTAATTCCATGCAAAATAATATATTCGACGAGCTAATTGCTGACTACAGAGGGATTGTAGCCGCTATTGGGACTTATCGAGCCGACTGGTTTTTGCACTTTTTGGGGTTGGAGTCTTTTCCTAATTATCGAGAGGGAGGTAGACTACAAAATTACCTCGGTAATCCGTCACTTTCTGATGGGGCTTTTAAGATTTTACAGGTATTAGTGAAAGCTGCTGCTGAAAATTTGCAGTCTTTCCATGTTGAGTATGTGAGCCAGTTGAGAGATGCTAACATTCAACCCCTAATGTTAATGGCATTGACTCACTTGACGTTAGAAGAATTAGCTGATAAATCAGCTGAATTTCGCATTCAACAAAGATTAAATAATTTGCTGAATATTCAATCTCTAGACATGATTCAAGTCAAGGTTATTTAATTATACATGTTGCCTATATTGAGTTTTATCTTTTATTTGTGTCCTTTGTAGTAACTTGTGACAAGCGCCTCGGCATCTACGTTTTTGACAATTACCATTAGTAAGACATAGGCAAGTTGATTTATGACAGAAGTTTTACTTAAAGAATTAACTCACAGTGACATTGATTGGATGGTTGCTACAGGTCATCAAAGAGAAATAACTGCTGGAAGTTTACTTATCCAAGAAGGAAAAACTGCCGATTCTCTACATATATTACTGGATGGAATTTTAGCAGTTAGTGTTTCTCAACCAGACAACAATCCTTTGACTCGTGCTTTTGCAGCAATCGAAGGTGGTGAAATCTCCGGTCGGGAAATTGCGAGATTATCCAGTGGTGAAGTTGTGGGAGAACTACCCTTGATAGGTAATCGCCCAACTGCTACAACTATTAAAGCTGTAGAAAAGTCGCTGGTGATGTCAATTCCTCAACAGAAATTGGCAGCAAAGTTGCAGCAAGATGTTGGTTTTGCTTCGCGCTTTTATCGAGCGATCGCCATTATGCTTTCAGATAGACTACAAAGTATCATCAATCAACTTGGTCGTAGCAACTTGGTGCAAGGTCAACCACTCAGAGATGTGCTATTTATTTTGGGAGAATTACATGATAGTGATATTGATTGGATGATGGCTTGTGGGACTCAGGAAAAAATTCCTGCTAATACTACACTGTTTCGTGAAAGAGGGACTGTGGAAGCACTATATATTATTTTAGATGGAATAATGTCTCTGTCTATTACTGAAGATGAATGTAATCCTTTAACACGTGCTTTTGCTGCGATCGAGGGTCATGAAATTTCTGGTAGAGAAATAGCAAGATTATCCAAAGGCGAAATTGTCGGTGAAACACCCTTTATTGATGGTCGTTTACCTTCTGCAACCGTTAAGACCATTGAAGACTCGATTGTTTTGTCAGTTCCCCGACCGGAAATGGCAGCAAAGTTACAACAAGATGTGGGATTTGCATCTCGTTTTTATCGTGCGATCGCTACTTTGCTTTCCCAGAGATTGCAAGGAATGCTGAGTCACACTTGG
>NZ_JAWJTF010000198.1:0-4982 GCF_048836525.1 Nostoc sp. CALU 546 | reverse complement strand
GTGTGTACACCGTAGCGATGCCTTGGGGGATTTAGGGGGATCAAGATATATGCAACTTCACATTAAATTGGTATTAGTGGTTTGGTGAATTGGCAAGGGTGGCTTGGAAACTCGGATTTTCAAAGCTGCAATACTTAAGTAGCTATGCTCCTTGGCAACATCCAGAATTTTTAAGTGAAGCGTGAATTGGAATCTGGAGTTGTAAGCGATGTCTAAGGGCGGGCTACGGCTCAATACGGTTCGGTTAAAGGGGAAAGGTTTTAAATACATCCTTACCCCTTATACCAATTCCCTATTTTCAAGATAGGTTTATTGCCCATACTTGAACTTTAAATTACAGCTTCTTGGCGTTGGCAATCAAAAACAACCATGTAGGAGGCATTTGGTATTTCCTGAGGGAGGTGCCGCATATAGCCATCGGCATCGGAACGGCTGCGGAAGCGGGCAACAATCTCCCGTTGCGTATTAGGAAGTAGACGAGCGATCGCCCAAGAATTGAGGCGTTCTTTATAAGCAACAGGCTGATTGTCTGATTTGGAAGCTTGATTATCCGTATTTTCTGGCATAATTATGTTATCCGTATGAAGTTTAATGAAGGGCGTTAATTAGTTTCTAGGTAGGAATGCACTAACGCTTTTTTTTTAATGCTGCTGCCACCTTGTTATTCGATTATTTATAGATTGTCAACACTGAGCGCCATATTTTAGACCAACTAAGTTAGAACTTTCAGGTGGTTATGAATCTCAAAGCCTTAGTTTGCAATTGTTTGCAGGACACAATAATGCTCAAGCAAAAAGTTTGGCAATTATTGGGTTTGCATAATTTGTATGCATACACATAAGTAAATTCCGCATCAGTGACAAAATAAATATCAATGTCTGAAAACATACTATTAAAATCTACATCGAAAATGCATAATAACGTGCCTAGAATTAATGGTCGCTGACACACTCTTAATTTTTCTATGGTGCGATGCCTACGGTAAAGCTATATTGCAGGCATTTACGTTTTTTATAGTTAGTTTAGAATAGTTAAATTTTCATAGTCTCTTTAGATATTAAAAAATGATTTTTTCTCAGGCTTTCACTAGAGTTTTAGAAAAAATATATTGTGCGATCGTTTAATTTAAAATATATTGACTAACTGCCATAGAATAGTTAATATTTTCGCGGTATATTTATATTAAAAATAATGGAAACACCCTTTGTAACATCAATCATTAAAAAAGTAGCAGAGAAAATAGGAGCAGTAGTTTTAGTAGACCCAGAATGCACCTTTGTGGGACTGATTACGTTTAAAAATGGTCATAAAACCTTTTTTCGCAGTAGCAGGTTTAGTATTAATTCTTCTGGCTCAGTAGCAATAGCGAAAGATAAAGGGGTTTCGAGTTTTTTTCTGAAGAAGTTTGGCTATAAGGTTACTGAAGGTCAAACATTTTTTAGTGAAGAATTATGCGAAGAATTAGCCAACACCAGAAATATAGATACGGGATTTTATTATGCTAAAGAGTTGGGATTTCCTGTAATTGTCAAGCCGATTAATCTCAGTAAAGGAATATTTGTTACAAAGGTTCACAACAAACAAGAATATTATCAAGTAGCCAAGAAAATTTTGCAAAAAACATCAGTATTTATTGTTGAGCGATTCTACAGTGGCAATGACTATAGAATTGTAGTCCTTGATGATGAAGTAATTTCGGCGTATCAAAGAATTCCTTTATTTATAATGGGAGATGGTCAATCTAATGTTTTGGAACTTATGCAACAAAAACAGGAGACTTTTATCAAAAATGGTAGAAAAGAAATTATAGATTTTGAAGATTACAGAATCAAAAAAAATTTGCGGAGACGAAAGCTAAATTTTAATACTGTTATACCCAAGAATAATATAGTTTATCTTTTAGACAATGCAAATTTATCAACTGGTGGGGAAGCAGTAGACTTCACTGAAAATATCCATCCTGATTTTCAACAGTTAGCAATAAGTATTGCAAAAGATATGGAATTGAGATTAGCTGGTGTGGATATTCTTACTAGTGATATAACGTCACCAATTGTAGATTATACAATCATTGAAATAAATGGCGCTCCTAGCTTAACTCACTATGCTTCATTTGGTGAAGTTCAGACGAAAAGAGTAGAAAGTTTATATCTCAAAGTTCTCAAAGCACTTGAAAACGAAAATAACATTATTTGAAAATCATTCTTTATCCAATAGGGATTCAAATTCAGCTTGTAAGGCGGTTATATCTGCCAATCTTGCAACTAGTAAATTATCCTTGCCAGCATCACTTAAACATGCTTTCCAATAACCAATACTATCTGAATTGTTCAACCAAAACTGAATCACGGTATCTACCACTTGATCCAGATTCCAACCCCACTTTACTGGAACTGATTCCACCGATTCTATAAACGTATCTAGTGTACACTTATGCATTCCCAAATATTCCACGCCTTGATGGAGTGATTTTTGCCCATTTTGCTGTTGGTGATTAAAAAACTGTAAAAGTGGAGATACTCCTACAATATCAAAAGTGTATTTCATGTCACTGCTCCCAGTTTTAAATTACTTGCAGGAAAGGTTTAGTCTTTTATAAAAAGTATAGTTTTAGTCTATATGACTGGCATTAAACTCAGTTATGAATTAGCACTAGCAAGCATTGAGTGCTAATATTTATTTGTTAGTTTGATTTACTATTATAGAGTTTCAGACCTTAATTAAGGGATGTATAAAATATTAATAATTAAATCTTTTAAAGTGGCTGTGTAATAAAATCAGTAGCCCAACACAATATCCTGCAATCTCAACCAACCCCGTCATCAGCCTGATGACTTACGTCCAAGAAAACTGCCTTTCTGGAGCGATCGCAATCCAAAATTTAGCTAGGATCAAGTCAAGGGAACATAAACCCAAATTCAATTGGTGGTGCAGTTCTGGAAGTGTCACTCACTATACTCGCCTTTTGATGGAAGCAGTGATACTATCTAGTTGTGTGAGGAGCAAGTTAAAAATAAAAAGCGTCTGGGGTGGAAACACGGCAACACTCCCAGGCGCTTTTTAATTGGTATAGAGGAAAAAGTCATTTCAATCGACTGACTTAGAAAATTCAGTTCATCATCAAGATTGATCGACTAAAACAAGTAATGTAGCAAATCTTACTCACTGATGGGTCGCACTGGGAAAATAGTGCAACTCATAACTCAGGACTCATAACTCCTACTGAAGTGAAGCGATTAGTCAAGTCGCACCAAATTCAGTTTGTAAGGCTTCATCGTTATTATCTGCGATCGTTGCCACAACGGTAATTAGCCGAGACACTTCGCCAGGAGATAACTCGGCTAAGGTGCGTGTCGATATTACAACCACCCGATTTTCAATAATACCGAAACGCGCTTCAAAAGTGCTTGAGCAGTTCAACTCCAGAAGATACCGCATCAACTTAGGTTCATTTTTGGCAGGTAAATTTAGCACCGCAGACCAAACTGTTATTGTGTCTTCATCGGTTGTCCCGTTGAGTTGGACAAATACTTCTACACTTCCATACTTAAACTTCCAAAGATAACCGGCCTCTGGAGTGTGGCTAACCATCGCACTATTATCTTGTTCCAAAGAGTCGATGACATTTTCAATTACCTCAACATGGTTAATGCTTGTCGTCTCGCCAATTAAATCATTAACGGATTCGTTACTAATTACGGTTTCTGGGTAGCTTGCCATACAGATTTTTTCTCAACATACTCGCTCTACACATACTTTATAACTTGTGGACGTAGTTGTAAGGGCAATTCATGAATTGCTCCTACTGATTGCTCCCGCCACCATCTGGTATGGTGGCGGGAGGAACAAAGAATTATTCTGGAAAAATTAAGGTAATTACTTAACCTACGTCATCATGGGCAAAGCGGTTAAAGAGGAAGTCTAAGGCATAGTTACGCAGTTGGTAGTATTGTGGATCTTCCATGATGCGGCTGCGATCGCGCGGACGAGAAAAAGGAATTTCCATAACTTCACCAATTTTCGCATGGGGGCCATTAGTCATCATCACCAATTTGTCTGCTAAAAATAGTGCCTCGTCGATGTCGTGGGTAATCATCAGCACTGTACAACGGTTATCGCCCCAAATTTTCAGCAATTCTTCCTGTAACTCTTCTTTGGTAATAGCATCCAGCGCCCCAAAAGGTTCATCTAAAATTAATACTTTCGGACGAATCGCCAAAGCACGGGCGATCGAAACCCGTTGTCTCATCCCGCCGGACATTTGCATTGGTTTCTTTTCCATTGCATCAGCCAGTCCCACCATTGCTAAATGATCGCGGACGATCGCTCTTTTTTCAGCTTGTGGTTTGTTGGGATAAACGGCGTTAACAGCTAAGTAGATGTTTTCAAAAGCAGTTCGCCAAGGTAGTAGGGCGTAGTTTTGGAAGACAACCATCCTGTCTGGGCCTGGTTTAGTAATGGGTTCTCCTTCGAGTAAAACTTGCCCGGAGGTGGGAAAGTTAAAACCGGATACCATATTTAATAGTGTCGATTTGCCACAGCCAGAGTGGCCGATGACGCAAATAAACTCGCCTTGTTCGACGTTGAGGTTAACGCCGTCGAGTACAGTAAAGGGGCCTTTCTTTGTGGGATAGACTTTGGTAACGTCTTTAATTTCTAGGAAAGGTCTGCGGCTGGTGGTTGCAGGGGCGAATGGTTTTCCTAGTGTGGTTGTAGCTGTTGAGTTGCGGTTTTGCATGGTATTTGGGGATTGGGGATTAAAAAGCTAAATGTACACGATGTGCAAATGAATATTCTGACCTTTCTTCTTCTAAGGGCTACCGTAGCCTGAAATACCTGATTAACCAGGGTTTTACCCCACCCTAACCCTCCCCTTGGAAAGGGGAGGGAACTAGATTTCTTTTTCCCCCCTTTCCAAGGGGGGATTAAGGGGGGTAATTCGATTTGTGTGTAGAAGGGAGACGTTAACGGAGATAAAAGGT
>NZ_JAWJTF010000188.1:0-6177 GCF_048836525.1 Nostoc sp. CALU 546 | reverse complement strand
ATCAAATAGGTCATCAAAGAAACCTTGCTCAATATCTGATAATCTCAATGAAAAAGAGATATGAATTGGATTATCTAGATTTAGAAAGTCTGATTCGCTAAAACTATTTCTGGTGAATAGGATATTTAATAAATAAAGTAAATTGGATTTGCCTAGATTATTTTCTCCAATAATAAAGTTTGTTGTAGGATGAAAATTTATTTTCACACCATCTAAGTTTCGATAGTTTTTGATCTCAAGTGTAGAAATTTTCATATAGCCTAGTTTCTATGTAAACTGCTGTATATTCTAACTTGATAAAGTTGAAAATCTGGGACTGGGACTATATTCAAATGTCCCATCAGAACGCCATCGCTTTAACCATCGGTGGGATGAGCTTTTCGATGCCCATATATCCCCTCGCGGAAGGTCACACCATCGACATCCAGTTATCATAATGTATAACAGACTATTTAATACATAGCGATACGGTGCATGAGGCATTGCTTTACCACGCTTGGATGCTTGCTTAGAAAATATATCCTCAAATAGCTTCCATTCCAGATCGCTCAATCCCTCAAAACGTCCAGCCATCAACTGATACACCCAACCTCTTGCCAAAAAATAGATTACTACAATCTGGCATTAGTGGGATAGGTTCATGTAAAAAGGAACTAGTTGCAAGGTTTTGGGAATACTTAATTATAGATAGTTTCCAAATATCAAACACAGTATGGATGCTCACAAATTTCTGGAGCTTTATGCAGCAGGAAAAAGAGATTTTTATAGTGCTAAACTATATCGCATTAATTTAGTAAAATGTAAATTACGACGCATTATATTTATAAATGCCAATCTGCGCTGTGCTAACTTGAGCGGATCTGATTTGTGGAATGCCGATTTAAGTTTAGCCAATCTAGCATACGCAAAGTTGCAATCTGTCCGTTTGCGACGTGCAAAGTTAATTAATACTTATCTATTGCACGTAGACTTAAGTAATTCTGATTTAAATGAAGCTATTTTAAATGGATGTTATTTAAAGGGTGCCAATTTAAGTAACGTAAACTTAAGTGGTGCTTGTTTAAAATTTGCCAGTTTGGAACGTGCCAACTTAGATGGAGCTAATCTGATTGGTGCTGATTTAAGTAATGCCGATCTAAGCGGTGCGAACTTGAGAGGTTCAAATCTTACTCAAGCTAACTTAGAAAATACTAATCTAACTAATGCCTATTTAGCCCATATTAATTTAGAAGGTCTAAGTATGCGGAGTGCTAACCTCAGTTTTGCTAATTTGGATGGAGCTAACTTGAGTTATGCCGATCTGACATCTGCTTATCTAAACGGTGTCAATTTAGAAAATGCCAATCTAAGTAATGCCAACCTTACTAATGCTGACTTAAGTATTACTGACAATGTATGGGAAATATTTTTTGAAAAATGGGATATTCCCAACTTGAGTCCTTCTAACCTGGATGTGGCAAAGTTTGAGACTTTAAATTTTTCTAACTTGAGTAATGCAAATTTGAGTAATGCAAATTTGACTAATGCTAATCTAATAGGTGCTTACTTGAATGGAGCAAACTTCACTGAAGCGAACTTAGTTGGAGCCAAGTTAAATTGGTCTAATATTACTACTTGTAAATTTAATTATGCTAATCTAAGTACTGCTGATTTGAGTAATTCTAATTTAACTAAAACTGATTTACAAAATGCTGACTTAACTAATGTCAACTTATCTGGAGCTAACTTAAAAAACTCTAAGTTAGATTCTATTAAAATGTATGGATATCAACATACTGGAAACATCCAGTTAGTAATTGATCGTGCCGCTAGTCGTGCCATGTTGATGGAAGCGTTGGACAAAACTAGAGAACGAGTAATTATTGTCAGTCCTTGGCTTACTAAGTATGGGATTGATTCTGAGGTGTTGCAAAAGTTTACTAATATCCTTGAACGAAATGGTTTTATTGATATAGGTTGGGGACATCTAAGTGATATATTTCCCTGTGAAGTTAAGAAAATGAGCCGTTCACAGTTTATTTCATTAGCAAAACAAAAACAAAGAAACTGGGATGGATATAGTGCTTTACAGGCTCTAGAGCATTTAGAACATAAATACTCAGGTAAGTTTAAGTTAAAACTATTAGGAACTCATGAAAAATATTTAGTGTGTGATCACTCTTTTGTTATCATAGGCAGTCACAACCTTTTAGCCTCAGATGCCAAAAGTCGTGAACGAGAGTTAGGGGTACGTATTGATAATCCCTTAACTGTTGCAACTTTTATCGAACACTTTGACAATGCTCAAAATTTGGATAACGGGGAACTGTATAAGGATCACACCCATCTGGGAAGATATAGAGAAACATAGTCAACATTCTATATTTGATACTAAGCTCTCAGTATTATTAATTCTTGCAGATATTTTTATCATATAGCCGATCACAAGCTAAACTCGTATAAATTTGTAGTAATTTTCCGTACTCCATTTCTCTAATAGTAAAAGCATGATTGATTGGTCAAAGTTACAACCTTATAAAAGTGACAAGTATGGGAGCTTTGAAGAATTATGCTTTCAAATTGCCAAAGGTTTGCATGGATATGAAGGGCGTTTCACATCGGTAGACGATAGCGGTGGTGGAGATGGAGTAGAGTTTTACATGACTTTGCCTAATAGTGACGTATGGGGATGGCAGGCAAAGTTTTATTATCCTGAATCTCGCCTCAGTGTCAGTAACCGTAAATCGTCAATACAAGGCTCATTGGCAAAAGCTTGCAAGGTGCATCCAACTTTAAAGAAATGGTTTTTATGCACTCCAGCTAACTTCACACCTGATGAGCAAGCTTGGTTTGATAAAACACTTCCGAAATCAGTGCCAAAAAATATGGAAGTGGAGATTATTCATTGGGGTGATAGTGATTTTAACAACTGGCTGAGTGAACCACGTTTTAGTGGTAAGAAAAACTATTTTTTTAGTGACTTAGAGCTAAATATTGACTGGTTTCGCAATCAGGTTGCCAAACAGATAGCAGGAATTAGCAATAAATTCAATCCAATATTACATATAGAAACAAATCTTGACGATTGTATTCATGAAGTTTTATGTGATAAGGTTTTTACCTTAAAAATTGGCCAAATCATGGATAATATTCAAGATAGAATTAACGAATATAAGAAATCCATCAGAGAAATTGAAACCAGCAGTTGTCATGAGATTGTTGAACATAATACTTGGAATACTATCAAATCAGAAATTATCGACTTTAATAACTCTGTAGATAGTTTACTAACTCATGCTTATTCTCAGATAAATCTTGCTAGAGATTTTTTAAGTGAAAATCAACATAACGAAATACGCAGTTTAAACTTAGATTTGAACACAATAAAAATTGACTTAGAAACCAATCAAGCTATATGTGGAGAATTAGAACGAAAGCTTTATAATAAAGAACTTCCCTATATTGGGAAAGAGAAAGAAGAAGATAGAATATTTCACAAGGTTCAGCGAGTTAAAAACATAGCATTTCAGCCTTTAAGATTATCATATAGCTTAATGGCTGAGATTTTAGAAATATTTGCTCGAATTAATTCTATCAACCAAACAGAATTACATATATTGGGTGATGCGGGTTTTGGGAAAACTCACATTGTTAGCAACATATGCCATGAGCGTTTAAATTCTAGTTTACCTGCTTTATTAGTTTTAGGAAGTCGTTTCACAAGTGACCGTTCTTTAGAAGAACAACTTCGAGGAATTCTCGATATTCCTCCTATCTATAGCTGGAATGATTTTATTCAAGCTCTAGATGCTGCTGCCGAGGCATATCGCACGCGTATTCCATTGGCAATTGATGGTTTAAATGAAGCAACTTGTAATGGGAAATTTTCGAGTGTTTGGCAAGGATTACCTGGTTTAATTCAAGAGATTGGGCAATTAAAAAATGTTATTTTAATTACAACCTGTCGAAGTACCTATCAAGATGCTATTTGGAGTGATAATAAACCATCAAATATAAAATATGCTAATGGTTTTCATGTTGAAGATGTAGAAAAAGCTGTTGAAAAGTACTTTAACTTTTATAAAATAAAAGGTGATTTAACAGCCACTCCTTTAGAGCAATTTCAGCATCCTATTTATCTTCAGATATTTTGTAAGAGTAAAAACGCTGAACGTTTAGAAGAAAAGCATATATATGTTGGCGAACAAACGCTCTTCGAGGTTTTTGATGATTATTTAAACCTGTGTAACCGCGTTATCAGTGAAAGGCTAGGTCTTCGTCGTGGAACACCCGTAGTTACACAAGCTCTGCTCAAAATAGCCAAACGCTTTTGGCAACCAATGGAGCGTAGTATCCCTTTGACTGACCTAGCTGAAATTGTTGATGGTCAACCTCTGGATACTTTAAATTGGGAGCAATCTAAGACGAATGCAATCCTAGATGAAGGTCTTTTAGTATGCCGTGATTGGGGAACTAATGGAGAGTTTGTTTTCTTCACCTATGACTTGTTTGGAGGTTATTTAATTGCAAAATATCTGATAAAACAGGCTGAGAATAATATTCAAGCAATGGTGCAATCCGAAGAGATAATAGCTGCACTCTTCAGTGATAGTTTTAGACTACTACACCCTTTATACAATGATATTGGACGCTGTTTAGCGGCGCTAATTCCAGTACAAACAGGGTTATATCTGCATAATATAATCGATGACTCAAAAGCTTTTAATTTATCTGTACAAGCACTATTTGAAATACCACCGGAAAATATTAGTGAGGAATGCCTTAATTTCATAGAAAGTTTATTTAAAAAGTCTGATAACCGCGAAAAACTTCTAAACTTATCAGCCTCCACAATAGGATATGCCCAACACCCATTTAATGCTACATTTTGGTCTCGGCAACTCCGGGTATTAACAATGCCAGAGAGAGATATTAGCTGGACAGAGTATATACGAGAAAATATTGAACGTGTTGAAAAAAATATAGGTCAATTTGAAGGCATCTGCAAAAGTGATGAAAATTTATCCGAAATGATGGAGGAGAGACTTTACCTTTTGGCAGTCTACATGATGTGGATATTAACATCTACAGTAAGACCTTTGCGAGATAAAGTCACACGGGCATTGTACTGGTATGGACAAAGAAAACCAGAAAAGTTTTTGGAGCTTTTGCTTCAATCACTAAAGGTCAATGACCCTTATGTTTCTGAAAGAATATTAGCTGCTGCTTACGGCATTGCTATGGCACGCCAATATGATTTTAAAGATGCCAGCTTTACTCAAAAATTTCTTCCATTATACGGACGGGAATTATATGAGGCAATGTTTAAACCTAATGCGCCTCACTCAACAACACACATACTTGTGCGTGACTATGCAAGGCGTACTATTGATATTGCTTTACTTTATTATCCAGAGTTGCTAACTACAGAAGAAAGGCAAAGAATTACACCACCATTTCAAGATGGTGGTATTCGAGAATGGGGTAAAAGTGAAGATAGAAATTATCGAGAGTATCGAGATGGAAATTGCCCATTTGGCTTTGCTGATGATGACCCAATGCAATGGTTAGGAAAACCTATCTCGAAATATGAAACAAAGACTCCAGAATACCTACAAGCAAAAGCAAATCTTTGGTGGCGCATTTACAATCTTGGCTATTCGTTGGAAACTTTTGGTGATATAGATAAATGGATAGTTAATCTTAACTACATCAATAGTTATTCTCAAAAGGAACACTATTCAGACCATTATGGTCGGAAATACTGCTTAATTGCTACTTACGAACTTATGGGCTATCGAGACGATAGTAATTTCCTAAAGGATGAATGGGATAAACCTTACGAAAGAACTTCGCAAGCGGATATTGACCCTAGTTTTCCAGTCAAGCTTCAAGAGCATAACCTTGTTTGTGAAGATTTTTTGGTAAATCGTGATATGCCTCTTCATGAATGGATTTTGTCGGGTGGAGTTCCAGATGTTAAATCATATTTAATAGTTGATGAACTTTTGGGAGAGGAAGGGAGTTGGGTGCTATTAGATGGTTATATTAATCAGGAAGATTCTAAATTTAATCGAGGTATATTTACTTTTTTGAGATGTTTGATTGTTCAAGCCGAAGAAGCTAGTTCTTTATTACAAAGGTTAGAAAAACAAACTTTAGGAGGAAGGTGGCTACCAGAAATTAAAGAAGATTATT